>JAFSUE010000345.1 GCA_017445435.1 Selenomonadaceae bacterium
AAAGTTTGATTCTCCACGCGATAACCAACGCTTGACGTACTTTCAACTTTCAAATGCTCACCGTTATTAAAATTCAAGTCGACGGACGAACTATCATAGCTGAAACTTGAAATTTGACTAAGTGACACGCCGAGCAAATTTATAACGTCATTATCGCTAGCATTTTGTACAAGGTCATTGCCACTGCCCATTGCAAAGAAAAATTCGTCGTAGCCAGCGCCACCTATCAATGTATCATTGCCGCCATTGCCGCCCCATAAACTACTGCCGCCACTTCCTGCGAAAATTTGATTGTTAGCATTGTCAGCGCCAATAATAATTTCGGCTTGAGATTTTGTCCTGCCGTCAATGTTTCCACTTCTTGATGCAACGTAGGAATAAGCTATAACGTTACGGTTGTCAGCACTGTAGCCTATAAATTTGTTACGCGAATTTTTAATTTCAAGCTGTCCTGAACTAGAATTGATAAAGAAACTACTGCCGTTTAAATCGATACCTTGATAATCGTCAAGGTTTACGACTTCGCCCTGCTGATAATTGTTGATAACCATATTGCCGCCACTGTACGCGTATATATTATTGATTTTGTTAATAATATTATTGCTGGCAATGGTACTTGTGCTGGTACTGGGGTTGGTATTGGCAATAGTGCTGGTATTGGTTGTGGAACTTGAACTTTCGACACTTTCGCTTTCAGTGGATTGTTCTGTACTGTAATCTTCTGTAGTCGCCGCGGATTTATTGGTATTTGAGATTGCATTTGAAAGATAGTTTTCTATTTCATCTAAACCAGAAGTCATAGTCTCTAGATTATTGCAAATGGTATTGACTGCCGACGCATTTACTTTAATTTGCGATGAAGAGATTGACGCGCCGCCTGCAATGGTAATTTGTCCATTACCGACCTTTACAATTAAATCGTCGTCGCTTTTTACTGTAGAGTAACTTTCACTTACCAGCAATTCATTGGTCGATCCGAAATTTTCAATGTAATCGTCGCCGTCACCTGCGCGGTAAAGAATGGTAGCATTTTTGGCGTATTTAGAATTTAATTTGATAGTGTCATTGCCAGTGCCGCCTATTAATGTATCTAAAGAACCGTATTCAGAAATATAATCGTCACCTTCACCGCCATATGCAACTATGCTGGATACTATACTATTAAGGCTAAGGTCGTCATTGCCAGTGCCACCTATCAATGTGTTTTCAGTTCCTACATTACAAACTAGCATATCGTCGTTAGCTCCGCCATATATAATGTTTGCATTGCTATTATCGTTACGTATAATACGAATAATATCGTTGCCAATGCCGCCCCAAGCTATAGACTTTTTACCCTCAACAATCAAGCTGTCTTTGCTTTCATATCCGAAAATAAGGACACTACTTGTATCTGACGTTACAATTGTATCACCGTTACTTCCGCCGATAATCCAAACGTCATCGCCGTAATTACGAAGTGGTTTACCGTCACTTATGCCGACACCTACAATAGTATCGTCCGTGTTGATGTCAAAATACTCTACGGTAGTGGTATTTTTTTTACTGCTTGAGCTACTACTTGAGCCGCTGGACAACATATTCATCCTATTAGCCGCATCAAGATTTGCTTGCGCCGCCATGTAATTCATCAGTGAATTATATTGATCCATAGCATTGTTAAATGCTGTTGTTCCAGACATAATGATCCCCCTCTCTTCCAGATTTCAACGCCAAAACTTTCAATGTAACTAACTCAACTATCGTTTAAAATTTTCATCAATTCTAACACCACAAGGGGGGGGGTATGTCAAGCATTTTTTTTTTGCAAATAAAAAAATCCTAACCTGTTAAAGTTGGGAATTAAATTTTATGCAACATTATTTATTCGTCTTCTGCAAAAATATATTTAAAAGCGTCCTCCGCCGTATCGACGGGAAAAATTTGCAAGCCTAAATGACCTTGCGGAATATCTTTAGCATTTTCCTTTGGAATGACTAAAGTTTTAATGCCAGCTTGTTTAGCGCCGTAAGCTTTCTCAAAAACGCCGCCGACTGGTCGAACTTTACCTTGCAAAGAAATTTCGCCAGTAACCGCTACGTCCTGCCAAATTTTTTTACCAGTAATCGCGCTGACTAATGCTGATAAAATCGCCGTACCTGCGCTTGGTCCGTCAATATTGCCGCCGCCTATAACGTTAATGTGTAC
>JAFSUE010000051.1 GCA_017445435.1 Selenomonadaceae bacterium
CGGCTTGACAGAATTTTTTGGCGTCCACTACCTTTACTCGGCAGGAATTTCTTTTACAGTATCCGTCATCTTCAACTACTGGCTATGCGTCGTCTACGTCTTCAAAGGCGCGAAAAAACAAACTGCGCGTCAAGCAACAATTTTCATTGGCTCAAGCGTCGTAGGATTGGGCTTGAATCAACTTTGTATGTGGTTTTTCGTTGAGATTGTCACGTTACATTATATGTTAGCGAAGTTGGGCGCAACGGTTATCGTGACGCTGTGGAATTACGTTATGAAACGTAAAGCGATTAACGGTTAAATTTCGTCAACGCTTTTACTAACAATTTCGCCATTTGTGTCGCGATAAATGACGTTGGCAATTTGCGCGTTTTTAATCATACGGCGGCACATTAGGCACGGCGCACCAGATGCAAAGCTACCGTCAGCAACATTTATTCCGACGATATAAATTGTAGCGCCTTGCATTTTCAGCGGATCGGCATTTATAATCGCGTTGGCTTCACCGTGAACTGAAACGCAGAGTTCGTAGCGTTCACCTTTCGGAATGTGTAAGCGTTCGCGTTCACAAAGTCCAGTATCGATACAGTTAGTCTCGCCGCGCGGTGAACCGTTATAGCCAGTGCTTACGATAATTTTATCTTTCACGATAATTGCGCCGTAGCGTCGACGAAGACACGTTGAACGCTTGCCGACTTCCTGCGCGATATTCAAGAAATATTCGTCCCAATCAGGGCGGTTATTTTTTTCCAAATGAATCACCTTCCAAAAATTTTTTCTGTAGATTATAAAAATTTTCCGTTCAAGTCAAGTTTTTTAGTTAGGGAGTGAAAAAATTACGAATTACGAATTACGCATTCCTAATTATTTAAAGGGCGGTTTTACGACGGGAGCAGGTGCGGCGGCTGGCGTCAAGGCGGCGTTGATTTATTTGACAAGTGACAAAATTGTTGACGAAGTGGAAATTACTGCGCTTGACGGCACAATTTTAAAAATTCCAATTGCCAACGTTGAAAAAATTTCTGCCGATAAAATTCGCGTCGAAGTCATAAAAAATTCTGGCGATGACCCTGACATTACTAACGGCGCGTCAATCTTCACTACCATAAAAAAAATTGGCGGCGATAAAATTATTTTCCGCGCAGGTCTCGGCGTCGGTACTGTCACGAAAAGCGGCTTACAAATTCCAAAAGGTCAACCTGCCATAAATCCTGGTCCGCGTCAACTTATAAAAAATGTTGCCGCTGAATTTAACGTCAACGCGCTTGAAGTTGAAATTTCCATACCTGCTGGCGTCGAACTGGCGAAAAAAACTTTGAACCCAATCTTAGGCATTGAAGGCGGAATTTCTGTTATCGGTACGACTGGCGTATTGCGCCCAATGTCGGAAGATGCGTTTAAAAATTCACTCGTGCCGCAAATTGACGTTGCCATTGCAAACGGCGTTCAAATTTTAATTTTCGTGCCAGGAAAAATTGGCGAAGTTACCGCGCAGAAAATCGGTTTCAATCCTCAAGCTATCGTGCAGACAAGCAATTTTATCGGTCATATGCTTGACGCGGCAGTTGACAGGAATGTTGAGCAAATAATTTTGTGCGGGCATATTGGAAAGCTGGTCAAAGTGGCGGCTGGAATTTTTCATACGCATAACCGAATTGCTGACGGCAGATTGGAAACGTTAGCCGCGTACAGTGCCGTTGAAGGTTTAAATTCCGTCGAAGTGCAGAAAATTCTTGACGCGTCGACTACTGAAGAGGCGGCGGAAATTATTTCAGCTAACAATCTCAATCGCGTTTACAAAAAAATTGCCGCCCGTGCTAGTTTTCGTGCAGAGCGGTATACTTTCAATAAAATTTGTATCGGGACAATTTTGACTAATTACGCGGGGGAAATTCTTGGGCTTGACGATTTCGC
>JAFSUE010000052.1 GCA_017445435.1 Selenomonadaceae bacterium
AATGAATTTTTCCGCCAATATTTTTTTTGTCGTAGAAAGTAGCCTTGTACATTTCCTCCGCGTTACAACCTACGCAGAGCGTGACAAGTCCAAGCGTGTCAAGTAAATTTTTCAAGCGGGCAACGTCATTAAAAATAATTTTTCCCAATGCAAAACTTATCAGCGCCGCGCCTACCATGCCGATAGCTACTGCCTCGCCGTGATGATATTTTTCATAAGCCGTAACTTGTTCGATGGCGTGTCCAATCGTATGACCGAAATTTAAAGTTCGACGCAAGCCATTTTCCTTTTCATCTGCGCTGACAACTTCGGCTTTAATTTCACAGCAACGCTTAATAATCTGCTTTAAAACTTCCACGTCACGCGCTAAAATTTTTTCCGCGTTAAGTTCAAGGTATTCAAAAAATTTTTCGTCGCTAATAATGCCGTACTTGACAATTTCGCCGAGTCCGCTTTTAATTTCGCGTTCAGGTAAAGTTTTCAGCGTGTTAATATCAATGAAAACTGCCTTAGGCTGATAAAATGCGCCGATTAAATTTTTTCCCAGCGCGTGATTGACAGCAGTTTTGCCGCCGACGCTTGAATCAACCTGTGATAATAAAGTTGTAGGAACTTGAATAAATGGTACGCCGCGCAGGTACGTTGCCGCGATAAAGCCAGCTAAATCGCCAACTACGCCGCCGCCAAAGGCAATTATCGGCGATTTTCTGTCCATACCCAATTCAATGGCATGTGTATAAATTTTTCCAGCCACGCTTAAATTTTTGGACGTTTCGCCAGCTGGAATTGTCACCACGTCAAATTTAATTTCGCGTGATTTAAGCGCGTCAGTCAACGTACTGCAAAATTTTTCAACGTTGCTGTCCGTGATTATTAAAACTTTTTTTGTGAAGTTTGATTCAGCAATGAATTTCGCCACGTCGTCTAAAATATTTTCGCCAATATGAATATTATAGCTATTTTCGCCGAGTTCAACTTTAACTTTCATTTATTTTTTACTCCTTATTTTTTAGTTAGTAGTGAGTAGTGAGTAGTTTTTAGTTTGTAGTACAAGCTACAAGCTAAAATGTTTGCAAATGTCGTTCATAATTTGTAGCGGCGACCAATCCGTTGTATCGACGGTATAATCTGCCTGCGCGTAAAATTTTTGCCGCTCCGTCAAAAGTTTTTTTATCGTAGCTAATCTATCTTCGCCGCCGTCAAGTACTGGACGTTCGCCGCGCCTTTCAGTACGCCGAAAAATTTCTTCAGGTTCAGTCGTCAAGCAAATTATCATTCCTGAACTTTTCAGCATACGAATATTTTCTTCATTTTTAACAGTGCCGCCACCCGTAGCTATAACTAAATTTCGACGCTGGCTGACTTCCTCAACGGCTTTTTTCTCAAGTTCACGAAAATATTTTTCACCGTACATTTCAAAAATTTGTGGTACGGTTAGCCCAGTATCCTGCTCAATCTTTTGGTCCAAGTCGACGAAACAGCGCCCCAATTTTTCAGCTAAAAGTTTGCCTAGACTAGTTTTGCCCGTACCCATAAAGCCCGTTAGTATCAAATTATTTTTCATAAGCTTTCAACCTACGCCAAAATTTTGTAAACGTTCACAATAATTTTTAAGACTTTGCAAAGTGTCACAAAGTGCGTCGCCGCCAAATTTTTCGATAATCGCATCAGCCGTAACAATCGCCGCCATTGCCTCACCGACGACAGCCGCCGCCCATACCGCGCAAGTATCGCTACGTTCCTTGCTGGCAGTCACGGGAAGTTGTGTTGCAATGTCAATCGTCTGCAAAGGTTTCATCAGCGTAGGAATTGGTTTCATAGCGGCGCGAATTATAATCGGTTCGCCGTTACTCATACCGCCTTCAATGCCGCCTGCGCGATTAGTTTTGCGGAAGATTTTTTTGTCTGCGTCAACAAAAATTTCGTCGTGAACTTCGCTACCAAATTTTTTAGCGTTGGCAAAAGCGTCCCCAATTTCAACGCCTTTAATTGCTTGAATGGACATAAACGCCGCCGCAAATTTCGCGTCAAGTTTTTTATCCCACTGAATGTAACTGCCAAGACCTACGGGAGCGCCAGTGACTGTAACTTCAAAAATTCCGCCGACAGTATCGCCGATAGATTTTGCCGCGTCGACACGTTTAATAATTTCATCTTCGTCCAAAACTTTGCTGGAGATTTCAACGCCGCATTCCTTGAGAAAAATTTTGCAAAGTGCGCCAGCCGCCACGCGCATTGTAGTTTCACGAGCGCTTGAGCGTTCCAAAACGTCGCGAACATCTGCGCGGGAATATTTTAATGCGCCAGTTAAATCGGCGTGACCAGGTCGAGCATTAGTAACTTTTTCGCCGTATGGAAAACTTTCGACACTCATTTTTTCCGTCCAGTTTTCCCAATCACGATTTTCAACAATTAAAGTTATCGGACTGCCGAGCGTTTCGCTAAAACGAATTCCCGACGCGAAAATAATTTTATCGGACTCAATTTTCATTCTGCCGCCGCGTCCATAACCACTTTGACGCCGTTTCAATTCTGCGTTGACAAATTCACTGCTAACTTTCAAGCCAGCGGGTAAGCCTTCCAAAATGCAAACTAACTGCTTGCCGTGACTTTCGCCGCCGCTGATAAATCTAATTCCCAAAAATTTCAACTCCTTTTTTATAAGTCTAAAGCTTTATTGAAAAGTCGTCAAGCTTTACAAACTTTTTTCAAAATTCTCAAGCATAGTAATAAATTTAGAATAAAAGGGCGCACAAGGATGCACAATTCTTTTGCGCTTGAATTGTCAAATCAAGGATGAAAGAAGGTATATCTTTTCACGCTCAAGTATGTTAAGATGTTTATAACTTATTTGTTTTCTGCCTTTCTTTATGAATAGAAAAATTTTTTAACTAATGCGCAATGAGGAATACAGAATGCGGAATGGTAAGCGGCAAAATTTTCAACACGGCGAACTTTTTTGAATTAAGAATTTAGAATGTAGAATTAAGATTGCTACTATTTACTATTAACTGAATGAAGAATTAAGAATTTTTTTGTAGAGGGAATGAAATTGCGGCAAAATTTTCAACACGGCGGGCAAATTTACAATGCGGACGGACAAGTTGACTTTCAACTGGACTTCAGCGCAAATATAAATCCATTGGGACTTTCTGACACAGTGCGGCAAGCCTTGATTAAAAATGTATCTGGCGTCGTACATTATCCCGACCCAAACGCGGCGGAATTAAAAAACGCGCTGGCTAAACGTTACAGCGTGGCGCGTGAAAATTTAGTTTTACTCAACGGCGCGGCAGAATTTTTTTATCTGTACTGCAACGTAATTAAACCTGCGCGGGTGTTAATCGTCGTACCAAGTTTTTCAGAATACGAACGGGCGGCACGGTCAATCGGCGCATCAATCGAATATTTTTTTCTGCGTGAAGAGGAAAATTTTCAGCTCGACGTACAAAAACTTTTCACAAAAATTTCTGCAGAAAAATTCAACTGCCTAATGATTGGGCGTCCTAACAATCCGACTGGCAATTTAATTTCTATCGACGCACTACAAAAACTTTCAACCGCCGTCAACATTTTAGTCGACGAATCATTTATAGATTTCCTAGCGATTGAATCTGCGCGGCAACTTGTCAACGCCAAAATTTCCGTCGTGCAGTCGCTAACAAAAATTTTCGCCATACCTGGATTGCGTTTAGGTTTTGCCGTCGTCGAAGAAAATTTAGCGCAGAAATTAAACTTCGCTAAAGATGTTTGGAACGTAAACTTCCTAGCACAAAAAGCTGGCGTCGCGGCACTTGCTGACGAAAAATTTTTACAGGATACGCGAATTTGGCTTGACGCTGAAAAAAAATATTTCGTCGAACAGCTGAAAACTTTGCCCAACGTAAAAGTTTTTGAACCAACGGTAAACTTCATTTTAATTCGTCTGCCGTCGAAGGAACTTGCAAACGCCGTAGTTGAAAGACTTCGTGATGAAAAAATTTTAGTACGTAGCTGCTACAACTTTGTCGGGCTGGACGAAAAATTTTTACGGCTGGCAATTCGACGCCGCCAAGAAAATGAATTGCTACTCGACGCGCTGAAAAAAATCTTGCACTAATTACGTTTTTTTTGTACAATTTAACCCGCATTTCACACAACATAAAATTTTCCACAATTACGGCGTGGAGCTTAGACGAAAGGAAGATTTATTTTAATGGAAAATGATGCAATGGCGGCATTAGCAAGTTGGGCGCCAATTTTATTTATGATACTGATTTTCTACTTTTTGCTGTACCGTCCGCAACAACGGGCTAAAAAAGCGCGTGACGAAATGATGAGCAGTTTAAAAGTTGGCACGAAAATTATAACGGCTGGCGGCATTTACGGCACGATAACTGAACTTAGCGACGAAGTTTTAACGGTACAAATTGCTGACGACGTAAATATAAAAATTACACGCGGCGCAGTCGGTACGATTGCCCCAGAAAAAAAAGTTGTTGATGATGACGACGACGATTTATAAAGCTTGAAAAATTTGTAGAAATAAAAAAAGTCCCGCATTAGACGGGATTTTTTATTTAGTGTAGGCAGGATTTACGCGGAAATTATAAAATTAAAATACAATAATTTTAGCGTAGGAAATTTTTTTGTGACGGGGAGGGAAATTTTTATGGCGGTAGATTTCGACGAAGAAAATATTTTGCGGCTATTGGACGTGAAAATTTTGCAAATCCTTCAAAAACATTCCGATAGCAAACACCCTTTGACGCAACAAAAAATTATTGATTACCTCGACGCAGATTTTGACGGTGAACTTTGCGATCGTCGCTCCGTCGGTAAAAATATTCGTTCCCTGCAAGCGGCGGGCGTCAACATTAAATCGACTAAGCGCGGCAGTTACATTGTACGCGATTTTAGCGAATCGGAATTGCGTATG
>JAFSUE010000053.1 GCA_017445435.1 Selenomonadaceae bacterium
CATTTATGAACAGTTCGCCGCCTACGCCTTTTGCGTCGAATACTTCAAAAATTCTTCGCGGTACGTCCAATAACGCGCCGCCTGTACAAGTTGGAGGTACGCCAGAAAGTTTGAAAGGTGGGTCGGCAACTTGAACAGCTTGAAATTGTACGACGAAGCGCGCGAATTTATCGGCAAAAATCATACGGCATATTATTGGCAGAAAAATTTTTACATGCAAATTTTGACGACGATTTTTTATGAACTGTTGACGGATAAAACTTCGCCGCTACTTTCAAGATTCTGCGCGGATAACAGCATACATAATCTTGACGTGCAAAATTTTAAAATTTTGTATACGCCGCCAAGTTATGACAAGTTGCCCAGTGCCGCCGATATGTATTTGACTTTGTACGGGCTAAAAATTTTGTTTTCAGAAAATCTTGACGCTTGCTCCAAAACTTACGACAGACAAAATTTCCAAAATAATATTTTTCGCGGTCAATCACTTGGCGAAACTTACGCTCAAAGTATTACTAATTTTTTCTATGAAATTGATGACAGTTTAAAAAATTTTCAGCAGGCGGAAAAAATTATTGAAGTACCCGTCGAAAAAGTTGTACAAGTGCCAGTTGAAAAAATTATTGAAAAGCCAGTTGAAAAAGTTGTTGAAAAAGTTATTGAAGTTCCAGCCGCGCCGCAAATTGTTAGCGACACTGAATCAGCTGACTTGTTGAAGGCGTTGGGCGAAATTGCGAAAAATCGTAAGTCGGACGATGAAAAAATTATCGACGAAATAAAAAAAGTTCAGCAGTCTGTACAAGGTGAACTTAGCGCCATTCAGCAAAGTTTGAAACAAATTTCTGAAATTCGTGACGACATAGACTTTCGCGGTATGAAAGAGCCGATTTATCAGCTGATTCAACTTTATCACAAATTGGACGACAACTTGAAACGTCACCCAATGGCGGACAAAGATAAAGGCTACGCCGCGCTGATTAAACGCTGTGAAAGTTTTTTGAAATATGTTGCTCAATCGCTTAAAATGTTGGGCGTTGAACTCATCAATGAAACGGGCAAAACTTTTGATCCCGACAAAAATAAAGTTGCTGACGACGCGCCAGTTTCCCTTGACTCGACCGTCACGAAGATTGTTAAAGCTGGTTTCGTGTACAAGGGACAAATTCTTGAAAAAGCGGAGGTAATTTGTAAATGAAGATTGGAATTGATTTTGGCACAACATTTTCATTGCCTGCTGCCCTAATCAATGGTCATCCAGCAACTTTGTTGCCAAGCGGCGCTTACGGTATGCCTTCCGTATTTTATCGCGATGCTAAAATGGGAATTTTGGTAGGGCAACCTGCCGAAAATCGCGGTCAACTTAAACCTGCTAACGTCGTGCGCAATGTGAAAATGTTCATTAGTGACACGTCGACAAATAATTTTCGGCTTGACGGCAGAGCGTTCAACAAAAAACAAGTCGTCGGCTGGATTATTAATGAAGTGGTTAAATTTGCCAGTGAAGAAATTGAACGTCGGCAACTTGCGTCACAAAATATTGAGGGCGCAGTGATTTCCGTACCTGCGGCGTTTGACATTCGCGAACTTGATTTCATTCGACAAGCGGCGGAAGATGACGCGGGCTTAAAAGTTTTAGGTTTCATTCGTGAACCTGTGGCGGCGGCAATTTCATATTTCAACGCGCCGAGTGCTGAAGATAAAAAAACTATTTTGGTGTACGATTTAGGCGGCGGAACTTGCGACGTTGCGATTGTCCGCGCAGATAGTACGGCTAAAGAATGGTACAAAGTTTTGGCGTCTGATATGCGGCGAATCGGCGGCAGAGATTGGGACGAACTTTTAGTTGAGCTGATAAAAAGAAAATGCCGTGCTGAAAATCCTGACATTGAATTTAGCAAACGTGATGAAGAAAAAATTCGTAAGGCGGCGTTGAACGTCAAGCATAATTTATCGCGGCTTACTGAATATTCAAGTGAAGTTGAAGTAGACGGCGAAGTTTATGATTTTGAAATTACCCGCGCAGAGTTTGAAAGAAATTCCGCCGAACTCTTACGCTCCACAATGAAAATGGTTGACAAGCTGATTGATAGTTTTGGCGGGAAGATTGACTACATTGTCTGCGTTGGCGGAAGTTCCAATATGCCGCAAGTTAAAGCCGCCTTTGAAAAAAATTATTCGCACATTGAATTGAAATTGTACGAACCTGAAAAAGCTATAGCATTTGGCGCGGCGATTTACGCTGAACATCTTAATGAAGAAAATTATTTGCGCGACATCTGCAAATTTTCATACGGCGCGGAGTACGTTGAAGATTTTGAAACGTACCATGACAAAAAGCGGCTTAGAATTTTTAATCTCATCTACAAAGATGATGAATTGCCCGCGTCTGGCGAATCAACTTCAAGTAAGCTTAAAGACGGTCAAACTGCGACGTACATTGAAATTTACGAATCTGAATGCAAAGATTATATGTACTTGCCAAGAGACGGTAAAAAAATTGGCGTGATTCGCATTACTGGCTTAAAGGACAGCAAGAAAGACGATGAAACTTTGTTGACGATGACTATTGACAAGAGCGGCTTAATGCGTTTGAAGGCTATTGACGTGAAGACGGGAAGATCTGTTGAAGCTGATATTCAACTTGACGGTTATTAGTGAGTAGTTAGTAGTCAGTAGTTAGTAGTGAATAGTTTTTTTCTAAAAGATAACAACTAGATTTCAAAGGAGTAATTTTAAAAATGTGTGCAGAATGTGGTTGCGGACAAAATAACGGTAACACACGCTTACAGTTCACGGCGAACGGTTACAATGAAGATAACGCAAAGGTTATCGAAAAAAGTTTGTTGGGCTTGCCAGGCGTTATGTACGTGCATATTCACGCGCATGACGGCGAAACGACTATTGATTACAATCCCAAGAAAACTAAGTTGTCAAAAATTCTTAGC
>JAFSUE010000054.1 GCA_017445435.1 Selenomonadaceae bacterium
CGTAACAATATTTTCATCTACATTAAAATTTTCTGGCACAACGTCAATAAATTCTGCGCTTAAATTTTCCGTAGGATTTTCTGCAACGGCGGGGTTATCTTCAAATGTAACAGCGTTTTGTTTGGCGCGAAAATCATCAGCAAATTCATATTTCGCCTTTTCAACAGTTTTATTATTGAAGGTGTAGCCTGGCGACGTGATAATAATTTTGCCGAGTTGAAGATTTTCAATGTTATGCTCGTAGTCCATAATATTATCTGCAGTTATTTCCAATTCTTCGTTCAAAGTATAAATGGGTTCGACGCCTTCATTGCTCAAAAAGGTTGACAAAATTTTTAACTGTTCAAGCGCGTTATCTTCGGAGGGATTCATAAGCCGTTGAATATCTCCGTACTTTTGCAACAAGTTTTCAATGATAGTTTTACGTCCAGCATCTTCGCCATTTTTCCGCGCAGTGTTGACGGCGTCTTCATTGGCGGCAGTTAGATTTTTAATTTGATTTTCATGAGCGTTAATTTCAGGCAATTTGCGTGCGTACCAACGCGCGGCTATCGCTAACTCCTGCAAAATTTTTTCGCCATATTCAGCTAATTCAGCTAAAGTTTCTTCGTCGTGATTTATTGCAGGAAATTCTTGTTTAAGTTGCAAGCCTTTATCTGACAAAATTTGCGAAATGCCGTCAATTTTGCCTGGCAGACTTTGAATCATATCTGTATTATCAGCAATGCCATTAAGCTTTTTTTCCAACGCGTTAATACTGCTCGACAAAATATCCCGCGAATCGCGCTGTAACTTAGCAATACTTTGAAGATCGCGTTGTAAAATTTCTCTGCTACCATTAACTTTTGATTCCACCGAATTTAAAGACTGGGCTAGAATTTCTTCACGTTTTAATACAGCATTAAAATTTTTCTTTACGTCTTCAAAATTGTTGTTGGTATTCAATGCAAAATTGCTGATGTCGTTGAAAGAATCGTGATTTTTTCTGAAACTTTGTTGAATCTCCGTAAGCAATGGAATGTAAACTTCATCTTTTAAATAAGCTTCCGTAGCGTTAGACATATCGTCCAACTTTTCTAGAATGGGTTCAAGGTCGAAGGTCGAAGTATTTTTAGGATTTTCAGCAGTAAAATTTTCAGTCGCGCCAACTTTTTTTTCATTGGAAATTTCCTGCGCGGAAATACCGTTTTTATTTTTTTTGTGTTTAGTGTTAGACTTATTTTTAGTAGGATCGTTGCCCATTTTATTCCTCCTCCGCCTTATCGGCAACTAACAAAGTTTGCGATTCTTCAACGCCATTTCTATCAATGACGCTCCAAAGTTCATAGCTGATAGTACCATTGTTTTCATCTGTAGTCAATTTCACGCCAAGCTTGCCATTATCTAACTTGCCGCGAATTTTCATAGGCACTGGAATAATTCCAACTACGACGTTTTTAACTCTATTTCCCTGCGCGATTGGAATAGACAATTCTTTTTGAGGAGATTTATTAAGATTGAGAATTGCAAACTTTGAAGGCGTACCGTACAAAGTATTTCGTGGCAACATTTCAATAAATTTTCCGCGCCATTTCAAGCCAACGTTTTGACTGACGCCAACGGCAATATCGCAGTCCAAAGATTTATCAACGTATTTCAGCCCACAATAAATTCCAGCGCCCCTGCCAACCATTAGCGTTAAGTCGCCAATTTGTTGAGGGTCTTTGCCGAAATAGTCACGAACTTTATCTGTCACGGCGGGAATTTTACTTGTACCGCCAACCATAATTATTCGGTCAATATCGTCTGGCGATAAATCCGCGTCCAATAGCGCATCTTCCAGTACGTTTTCAACTTTAATTAAAAATTCTTCCAGCCATTCGTCAAAATCTTCACGCGTAATTGTTTCGTCAAGCAAAAATTCATCGTTAAACGTGCTGGTGAAAAATAAATCTGTTTCATCTTCATCACTCAACGCTAATTTCGCCTCAATGGCATTTTGACGTATCATAAAAATTTCGTCTTCCTGCAATGAAGAATTAAAAGTGTCTAAGTGATAATCTTCGGGGAAAGTTTCTTCCATTTTCTCAACAATTTTGTCAACCATCAAATTATCAATGTCAATGCCGCCAAGTTCTTTTGCGCCGTCCGTGTCGATAACGCGAATTGAAAATTGACGGTCGGATTTTTTCTGAAAATTAAAAATCGTAACGTCAAATGTTCCGCCGCCTAAATCAAAAACTAAAATTTTTTCAGCCTTGCCGCGTACCGCCTTATTCATAATGCCAAAACTTAATGCCGCCGCTACAGGTTCTTCAATCAAGCCAAGTACATTTAAACCAGCTCTTTTAGCCGCACGCTCAATTACTTTGCGCTCACGATTCTGAAAGGCAAATGGGACGCTGATAACTACGCCGTCAACTTTCTGTCCGCCAAATTTTATTTCAACTTCCCTTTTAATCCATGAAAAAATATCGACGGCAATTTCTTCACTGCTCAAGGATCTGCCTAAAGTCGGAATGAATTGTTTGAAGTCTGAACTTTCAAGGCGACGTTTAATCTCGAATACGGCATTTTGAGGATTTCTTTTGCCAAGCTCTACAGCGGCATCACCTACGATTATATTAGTTGGCGATTCGTAGTAAACGACGTTTTGAAAAACACTTCCGCCGCCATATTTGGCAAAGGGAATGGGGATAGCGTCTTTTTTTGTTTCATCCCACCGCGTAACAACATTTGTCGACGTGCCGAAGTCTATACCCAAATATAAACTCATTTTGCGCCTCCTGCTCGATAAGTCATTACAATTACTTCGCCGTCCATAATGATACGATTTTCCGCGCCTTTATTTTCTTGGAAGGCGTAAGCATAACGAAGAATTTCACGAACGGTATCTTTTTCATTTGGATTCGTCGTAGAATATTTTTCTAAATTTGATTCAGCGGCAGGAACATACGGTGAATTTTCGTCGTACACGTCGCCGATAGAAATATTGACCGTCATAATTCCTAAGTCTTCCAAAAATGAATTAACTTTGCCAAGCGTCCACAAGTAGGCGGGTTCATCTGGAGTTTGTTTTATAGATTCGTACAAAGGAATCATAATGCGTTCAAGAAAATCTTTCGTGAAAAATTCACTGTAACGTTGACCAGCTACGTCGCGCAATTCCTCAATACTAGTACAACTTTTAATGTCGAAGTTAAATTTTTTTCTCAAATTACGATTGACAGCAATTTTCGCCCTAGTCAAATGGGAAGTTGCGAAGGTATTTATTTTGTCCTTCAAAGTTTCTTCCAAGTCGCTGTTATTTTGCAGGAAGATTTTTAGTTCGCCTTGCAAAGTGGACAGTTGCTCATCCAATTCTGTATTTTTGGCGAAAAGGTCATCTGGCGAATTTATGTCAAGGTAAAATGCAGGTTCGCTCGGCTGAATGATAAAAGGCTTTATCCAAAGTGTAGGGTCGGCATTTGCACTTTGACTTTGTGGGTTAAGTTTGACGCTAGATTTTTTCGGCAACATAATTCCTTTTGACGCGAAAAAAATTTTTACGTCGTCCAGCAAATTTTTTGTCGTCGGCAAATCGTAAGAAATTAAATCTCTCATATTAAATAAAACTCCTATTTAGTGATTAGCTTGTAGTAAAAAATAATTCTTAATTCTACATTCTTAATTCTTAATTAATTTAAACTCCTATGGTGTTGATGTTTATTTTAGCTTGTTCAATCGGCTTGCCATTTTTATCAATAAGATTTACATCGGCGGCAAGTTCATATTCCTTCGTAAGACGGAAGGTAACGACAACATCAACTTCATCACGTTTCAAATTAGGCGGCAGATTTTTAATTTGCACCATACCAATATATTTTATACCGTCGTCCATTGTACGCTTAGCGGTACTGCCTTCGTCGCGCGTAAAAAATTCTATTAAAAGTTCCGATTGTCCGTCCGTCACTAAAGAATAAATTTTTTCCTTCTGCATTGGCAAGGTTGAATTGACAGGGATAATTGTATCGAATCGGTGTCCCTTCAATGAAACGCCCAAGTCAGTCATCGTCTTATCGAAAATTTTAATTTGCTTGTCGATAGTTGAATTTTGATTCCACTTTATATCAGCGAACAGCGCGGCGCCTTCGGCAATTAAAGTAGCTGGGTCACGGTCGGAATAAGGTTGCTTGCCGAAATATCCTTGCACGTCATCCGTTATGAAAGGAATTGTCGACGTACCGCCAGCCATAATTACAACGTCAATGTCGGAACTTTTAAGACCTGCCTTTTGTAAGGTACTGTCAAGCGCCTTTTTAGCTTTAACCATTAATTCAGCGGTTATTTCTTCAAAATCTTCCCGCGAAAGTTCGTAATTAGCATCAAGGCGTTCATCTGCGCTTACGTAAAGTTTCAAAAGTTTTTTATCAGATTCACTTGTAGACAAGCGCAGTTTCATATCTTCGCAAGCTTCCCAAATTGCCAGTTCATTTTTGACGAACTCTTCATGCGGCAAGCCAGACGAGTCTTCATCTGTCATATCAAGTTCCTGCTTATTGGCTAAAATTTCGCCGTACATCAACTTATCTTTAAAATCTACAATTAAAGCTTGTGTGAAATCTTCGCCGCCTAATTTTGCGTCGCCGCCAGAGGCAAGCCGATTAAAATTGCCGTCAGAAATTTCAAGAATCGTCACGTCAAAAGTTCCGCCGCCAAAGTCGTACACCAAAATTTTTTTATCGCCCTTTTGCTCCAAACCGTAAGCAAGCGCCGCCGCTATCGGTTCACTTTGCAATTCAATTTCGGTAAAGCCCGCCTTGTATCCAGCATCTTTAATTTCATTTCGCTGAATAGGTGTAAATTCTTGCGGCACGGTGATAACCGCTTTGTTGACGTAGCCAATTTTTTTTCTAATTTCTTCGCGCAGATATTTCAGAAAAACTGTCGCGCCGTCTTTGCCAGTCAAATTTAATTCGTTAGGCGAATCGCTTTCATCTTCAACGTGTCGATAAAAGCTAAATTCCGTATAATTTTGAACTTGGAATGAATGTTTCTGCCACGTTGCCTTTTCTGCAACCATTTTATCGTTGGATAGCAAAATAGTTTTTTTGTCGTCGTGAAAGAACGCTACACTAAGGATTTTACTGTCATTGCGGTCGTTATTATTTTTGTCCGAAGATTGAAACATATCGCCTTCAAGTAATTCAAGGTGCGAATCTTCAAACTTCACAATGTCGCTGTGTTCGTCGATTGACTTCAACGCGGCTTCGGCTTCAGCAACTGTTTCAGGAACATTTTTTCTACGCCCCAACTCTTCATAAACAGTTTTGGGAATTAAAATTTCTACGTCATCTTCCATACCGTCCAAAATCAGCGGCGCTTCAATGAAAACATTTGTATCGATTATGTACTTGCGCTTGCCAGTTGAAGTTGGATTGACCTGCGGTTCTGTTTTGAAAGGATACTTTTTATTTTCGCCAATATGGCGCTTGAAATGTTTGAACAGAGCAGCGGGATACATAACGCCTCGCCTAATTGCCGCGTCGCCATAAATCCATTTGCTTTGATCATTTTCCTTGAAATAAATTGCCGACGGAATAAGGCGTCTACCTCTGACTTCGATATATTGAAATCTGCCAGCTTTATAGTAAGCAACGGTTGAATTGCTCGTCCCTAAGTCAATGCCGACGGCTAAGCCAGAATCTTTGTCATTTTGTTTCGCCGTATTGTGAACGACTTCTTCATCATCTTCAATATCAGAAATTTTATTCCACTCGTGATTGGGATCACTTTTTAGGTACAGGGCAATATCGGAATTGCTCATAAGCAAATTTTTCAGCGCCTTAGGAGTTTGCGGACGATTAGGCAATTTTGAAAGACAACTTCGCAAAATATTTTCTAGTGGATCATTTTCGACTGGTTCAAACCAATCATCTGTTTCAACTTGATTCAGAAATTCGCCAATCGTCCAGCCTTTATCTTTTACGTATGGGATACTGCGATATAAAAAATCTAGCACCATACCGTAAGAAAAAACTGCCGTCGCGAAATGTTGATTAGTTTCATCAAGCTTTTCAGTGTCGGAAAATTCGTCAATAAAAATAACCGAATCATTCAAAGATAAATCGAAAGTTTCTTCGTCTATCTCGATTCGGTCGGGATTTAAATGATTGTCAGTACACTTTTCCAAAAGTTGCGCTAGAGTAATTGCCCATTCTGC
>JAFSUE010000055.1 GCA_017445435.1 Selenomonadaceae bacterium
ATAAGCGAAGAGTCTACAAATTTTTCACCGCGTGAATTAAAACTTTTCGTCATTGAAATTGCTGATATGGTTATTGCAGGTGAATCAATCGACGTTGAAAAAGCTATTCATAATGCAAAGTACTTCGCTGAAATTGACAAGCGTCTTGAAAATGTTGCAGAAGGAAGAAATCTTGTAACTTTCACGCCCGAAGAATGGGAGAAATTTTCTAATGCTCATAACGTTTGAAGAATCAGGATTTTCTGATTATGTTTACTGGCAAAAAAATAATCTAAGCGTTGTTGACAAAATTAATAAACTTTTGCAAAGTATTACAAGAGATGGTGCTATGAAAGGTGAGGGAAAGCCTGAAAAATTAAAACACCGCATTGGAGTATATAGTCGTCGAATTGACGCGAAAAATAGGCTTATCTAAAAATATTCCGATGAAGTAGGGACTGTTGTTTCTTGTAGAGGTAATTATGAATGAGTAACAGCGGAGGTGAACTATGTGGATTTAAATATTATTTGGTTCGTCTTAATCGTCGTACTGTTCACAGGATTTTTTATCCTTGAAGGTTTTGACTACGGCGTTGGAATGTTGATGATTGGACGGAATGAAAATGAACGCACGCAATTTATTCGCTCAATCGGTCCAGTATGGGACGCCAATGAAGTTTGGATGATAACTGCAGGCGGCGCGGCATTTGCGGCATTCCCGCACTTTTACGCAACACTTTTCAGCACGGCTTACTTAGCACTTTTCCTGATGCTAATCGCGTTAATTTTACGTGGCGTTGCATTTGAACTGCGCGGAAAATTTGATAGACGCGATTGGAAATGCATGTGGGACGGTGCAATAATTTTCGGCAGTTTTTTACCAGCGCTTTTATGGGGCGTTGCCATTGCAAACTTACTGCGCGGCTTGCCGATTGATTCGCAAATGCACTACGCAGGAAATTTTTTCAACCTGCTAAGTCCGTACACAATTTTAACTGGCATAATGTTTGTGCTTTTATTCACCTTTCACGGAATAAATTTTTTAATGCTTAGACTTGCTGACAAAAGAATTTGGCTTGACCTTCAGCGTAAAGGTAAATGTATAGGCGCGTTGGCGTGGCTTGTCTACATACTTTTTATATTCGCTTCAGCGTACGAAACAGATATACTTTCAAAAACTGTCGGCGTAGTAATTTTTGCAGTAGCGGCAGGAACACTTTCAGCGTCATGGGATTTTCTGCGCGAAGGCAGGCAAAAATCCGCCTTCATCACCACAACATTAGCAATAGCTATAACGACGATAGGATTTTTCGTTGCACTGTTCCCGCGCCTTATGGTTTCAAGCTTGTCGCCAGAATGGAGCTTGACAATTTATAATTCCGCGTCGACGCCTAGCACATTGTTAATAATGACAGTAGCCGCCTTAATTTTAGTACCGATTGTATTAGCCTATCAATTTTGGACATACAAAACTTTCAAGGAACGCATCGCACCAATAAATTAAACTTTCAGCTTTAAATTTCTAGGAGGGGTCAAGATGAATCAGCGGGGCTTTGCTACGCTGGAAGTTATTTTAATGGTCGTGATTATCGGCATTTTAGCAACGGTAGCCGTGCCGCGTTTCACCGACGTTACCACTAAGGCAAATACCGCCAAAATTCAATCGGACTTGACGACGATTGACACTGCCATTCAAATTTATTATATGGAAA
>JAFSUE010000056.1 GCA_017445435.1 Selenomonadaceae bacterium
CGCTCCTCCGCCGCCGTAATGTACAACTTTTGTTTAGCGCGAGTCATTGCCACGTAACAAATGCGGCGTTCTTCCTCAAGCTTTTCAATATCAGCCATAGAATTTGCATGCGGCAACAAACCTTCTTCCATGCCGACGATAAAGACGATTGGAAATTCCAAACCTTTAGCTAAATGTACCGTCATCATGGAAACGCGGGAGTCTTCCTCTTTCACTTCGTCCAAGTCAGTCAACAAGGCGACGTGATTTAAAAATTCTTCAAGCGTTGCGTCGTCCGTAGTGTTGGCAAATTCCGTTGCACTGTTCACAAATGCGCCGAGATTTTCGACACGAGCAATATTTTCAGCTTTTTGCGCGTCGTCACCTTCATTTAACATTGCCATGTAGCCAGTTTCGTCCAGCACGCTGTTAATGAAGTCAGGCAGTGCAAAATTTATTTGCGATTCGTTAAAGCTTAAAATCATTGCGGCAAAATCGCGCAGACGTTGACGAATACGCGGCGAAAGTTGCGGAACGTGACGCAGATTTTCTTCCTTTGAAATTACGTCGAAAATTGACAAATTATTTTGCGCGGCAAATTCGCTAAGGCGAGCAATATTTATCGGACCAAAACCACGACGCGGCACGTTGATAATGCGTTGCAAACTCATATTATCATGCGGATTGACGATAAGCCGCAAGTACGCCAGCACGTCTTTAATTTCTTTGCGCTCATAAAATTTCAGCCCGCCGATAATTATGTAGGGAATTTCCGTCTGCATAAATTTTTCTTCAAGCGCCCGCGATTGGGCATTTGTACGGTAGAGGATAGCAATTTCCCTGCACTGAAAATTTTCATTTGTGATAAGGCGGCGAATTTCCCTAGCTACAAAAGCGGCTTCGGATCTGTCGGAAATACACTGTACGAAGTGAACTTTTTCGCCAACAGAATTTTCTGTCCACAAATTTTTTTCAACGCGGTCAACATTATTTTTTATGACGCCATTAGCCGCGCCTAAAATTTGTTTCGTCGAACGATAATTTTGTTCAAGGAGAATTTCTTTAGCGTTGGGATAATCGTCCTTGAAATTTAAAATGTTTCGCATATCAGCGCCGCGCCAACCGTAAATGGACTGGTCAGCGTCACCAACGACGCAGATATTTTTATTTTTTGCCGCTAAAAGTTTCGTCAATTCGTACTGCGCAATGTTCGTATCTTGGTATTCGTCAATCAAAATGTATTTGAATCTGTCTTGATAACGTTCCAGCACGTCGGGATTATCGCGGAAAATTTTCACGGTCAACATAATTAAATCGTCGAAATCAAGCGCGTTATTCTCAAGCAATTTTTTTTCATACAGTTCATAAATTTTCAGGAAGTTAAGCTCAAAGTTGGAGACGCTACCGTTAGCCGTCAAAATTTTTTCAGCGTATTGTTTAGCATTGAGCAGGGAATTTTTAGCGTTGGAAATTTTAGCGGCGGCGTTAGAGAAACGATCTTCATCAAGGTTGAGTTCCTTTAAACATTCGCGCAGGAGGGCTTTACTGTCGCCAGCGTCATAAATAATATAGTTCGTGTTGTACGTGCCAGTAATGTCAATTTCGCGGCGTAAAATTCGTGCGCAAAATGAATGAAACGTGCTAATCCAAACTTTAGCGGCAGGTTGACCGATTAACTTTTCAGCGCGATTTTTCATTTCAGCGGCGGCTTTATTAGTAAAAGTTATCGCCAAGATTTGCCAAGACGGTACGCCGTGCGCCAGCAAGTTAGCGATTCGGTATGTTAAGACGCGAGTTTTGCCAGAGCCAGCGCCAGCCATTACGAGCAATGGTCCTTCAAGATAATTTACTGCTTCGGCTTGTTGTGGATTTAAATCGTTTATAAAATTTTTTTGTGAGTCTTTCAAATTTATTTCGTCTGTACTCAAAAATATCACTCCTTTTTAGCTTTTAGGTGTTAGAGGTTAGCCTTTAGGAAAGTGCTAAAAACTATTCAATGTACAAAATATTTCCGTCGTCCAAAGTTATGAAGTCCTGCGCGATGTCGACGATAGCTTTACCGTTAATTTTTTCGCCAATTTGCAAGAAAAGCGTTTCGGATTTACCATTTGAAATTTTTTCAACCATTGCAGTTTTATTGTTGGCAAGTGCAGTTCCGCGCAGAATAAAATTATCTTCAGGCGGCGTTGGAACTTCAACGGCAGGCGGCGTGACAATCGCAGGTTCAGCAGGCGGCAAAGTTTTTTCAACTTTAGCGTCAACTTCATCAACTTTGACAGGTTCATCAACTTTAGCAGGCGCAGGATTTTTGAACGGGTCGTAAATGAAAACGTCGTCAGCATTCGCGCCAATGACCGCTTTAACTTTGTCGGAAGTGACAGTAACTTTTTCACTTGTCGACGAAATATTTTTTGCGGGCGATTCGACTTGCGCAACTTTCTGCGGAGCGTCAAGGTTAATTTCTTCGCCGCTGTCAAAAGAATCAGCGAAGGCATAAATTATCGCGACGACAAGGCAAATTATCAGTAAGCCGAACCGCAATTTATTTTCGCGTATTTCTTCAAGTTGAGACTTCAAAAAATCTTTCATCTTACATTACGCATTACGAATTATCAATCGCCGCTTTGACGAAGGCGCGGAAAAGTGGATGCGGATGATTCGGACGTGATTTCAATTCAGGATGAAATTGACAGCCGACAAATGAAGGATGAATATTTTTATCAAGTTCGACAATCTCAACCAAATTTTCATCTGGATAAACGCCAGCAATGACCATTCCTTTAGCTTGAAAAATTTCACGGAATTTATTGTTGAACTCAAACCGATGGCGATGACGTTCATGAATTTCTTCAAAATCTTTTTCGTCGCCAAAGTAAGCTTGCGCAGTAAAAGTATTCGGCGTAACTTTGCACGGGTACGCGCCCAGCCGCATTGTGCCGCCTTTGTCTGTAACGTCCAACTGCGAATCCATTAGCGCAATGACTGGATAATTTGTTTCAGGATTAAATTCCGTAGAATTGGCGTCGGCAAAGTTACAAACATTCCGCGCAAATTCGATAACCGCGCATTGCATACCTAAGCATAAGCCGAGAAATGGAATTTTATTGACGCGAGCAAAATTTATCGCCTTAATCTTACCTTCAATGCCTCTGTCACCAAATCCGCCTGGTACAAGAATTCCTTTGCAACCGCTGAAAACTTCGTCCAAGTCAACGTCAGGCGATTCAATTTTTTCCGCGTTGACAAATTTAACTTTG
Source organism: Selenomonadaceae bacterium (assembly GCA_017445435.1). Taxonomy (GTDB): domain Bacteria; phylum Bacillota; class Negativicutes; order Selenomonadales; family Selenomonadaceae; genus Quinella. Next base: position 3,237 of record JAFSUE010000056.1, read on the forward strand.
ACGGCGGCTGAATTGTCAATGCCCGCGTGGTGAAGAGCTTCGACGACGGAAATATAAGCGTCAGGCAGTTCAACGTACTTGCCAACGACGGCAATTTTAACTTTGCGTTCAGGATTTTTAATTTTATAAACCATACGTTCCCAAACTTCAATTTTCGCGGGGGAGTGTGGCAAATTGAGTTTGTCCAAAACAATTTTGTCAAACCCTTCACTTTTCATAATAAGCGGCACTTCATAAATTGTTTCAGCGGTACGATTTTCAATAACGGCGTCTTCGTCCACGTCGCAGAAGAGCGCAATTTTTTTCTTCATATCGCGGGAAATTGGATATTCGGTGCGGCAAACTAAAATGTCAGGTTGAATGCCGATAGCGCGAAGTTCCTTTACGCTGTGTTGAGTAGGTTTAGTTTTCAGTTCACCAGCGGCGCCAATGTATGGAATTAACGTCACGTGAATATAAATTGCGTCGTTTTTGCCGACTTCCTTTTTTACTTGTCGAATTGCTTCAAGGAAAGGAAGGCTTTCAATATCGCCGACAGTTCCGCCGACTTCCGTTATAACAACGTCAGCCTTGTCAAGTTCAGCTACGGAATAAATGCGCGATTTAATTTCGTTAGTAATGTGCGGAATAACTTGTACCGTCGAGCCAAGATAATCGCCTTTACGTTCTTTGTTTAAGACGCTCCAATAAACTTTGCCAGTGGTCGTGTTGGAATGACGGCTTAGATTTATATCGATAAAGCGTTCATAGTGTCCTAAGTCAAGGTCAGTTTCCGCACCGTCTTCCGTGACGAAAACTTCACCGTGTTGGTACGGGCTCATAGTACCGGGGTCAATGTTGATGTAGGGATCAAATTTTTGGATTGTGACTTTAATTCCGCGACTTTTTAAAAGTCTGCCGAGTGACGCCGCAGTAATTCCTTTGCCCAATGAGGAGACAACGCCGCCTGTCACGAAAATATATTTTGCCATGAATAAATTCCCCCGCGCAGTTTATTTTTCCGCACCGTCTAAATTATCAACGTTTGAAATTGCCGCCTTTTTAGTAGCGCGTCCGCGTTTAGCTTCAGGCGGATTCCATTCAACGAGTCCCCATTTACCTTCGCCGACGTGTTGAAAGCGGCTATCCATATTTATCATGGTGTAAACTTCGGAAATGGCGACCGCTTCATTTTGTACAGATTTATTTTTTTTCGCCAAAATCTCAAGGATTAAATCTTTGTAGAAAATTGGATTGTCTTTGCCAGAATTCGTTAAAATTCTGTACGCCAAATCGACTTCAGACATTTTTTCAAAATCAGTATCGCTCAAATTTATCTGCCTCCATTTTAGCTTTTAGAAAATAATTCTTAATTCTTCATTATTCCACGTTGCCGCCGAGATTTTCCAGCGAATCAATCACAAGTACGCAATCAGGCGTGACGTTTTGCATAACGAATTTCATCTTGTCAACTGGAATTGCAACACAGCCGCCAGTCCAAGGCTTAATCGGTCCTAAACAATGAAGGAATAACGCTGAACCTTTGCCAGGCGTACAATCGGCGTTGTAGCCCATATTCAAAACGTACGTATAATGCGGATCGTATTCGACAAGGTGTTCACTGTGCGCCGTGTCAAGTGCTGGATATTCGCGAATGTCGACAAGCTGATTGTACTTGTAATTAAAATCGCCCGACCAATAATAATTTTCATCAACTTGCACGTAAGGAATTAAACAGTTAGGGTCAGGCGCGATGCCCAATGCAAAGTTAAATTTGAATACGCCGACTGGCGTTTTATTGTCGCCTTCGCGTTCTTTGCCAAGACCATTTTTGCCAATAAAGCCTGGCGTCGTCATAATCTGTTGCCATTCGCCATTAAAATCTTTAACGTGCATAGAAACCCACGCGGTAGTTTTTTCGCCAACTTGTGCCACAACAAAAATTTGATTGGTATTCTGCGCGGCAGGTAAATTTTGTATCCATTGCGGCGTAGTACTCTGCGCGGCGGCAATGTTACTGCCAATTATCAAAGTCAAAATCATCACCACGAAAATTAAAAATTTACTCATTAAAATTTTCTCCTACATTGAAGTCGGCGCGGAAACTCCCAATAAATTAAGCGCGTGTTTAATCGTATGTGCAGTAACTTTCACAAGCGCTAACCTAGCCTTTGCAAGGTCAGTATCAACGCCCAAAATTCTGCAGTCACGATAAAAGCTGTGGAACTGCGCGGCTAAATCGTAGGCGTAACGTGCAATGCGTTGAGGTGCAAATTCTTCAGCCGCCTTTTCAATTTCATTTGGATATTCAAAAATTTTATTGATAAGGTCAATTTCAGCGGCAGTCGTCATCATTGAAAATTTTGGCGCGGCGTCAAGCTTTAATCCAACTTCATCAGCTTGACGGAAAATGCTACAAATTCTAGCGTGCGCGTACTGAATGTAATAGACAGGATTTTCTGAACTTTGTTTCGTCGCTAAGTCAAGGTCAAAATCAAGCTGGCTATCAATCGACCTCATAAGGAAAAAATATCTTGCCGCGTCCGTACCAACTTCGTCCATAAGTTCACGCAACGTTATACTTTCGCCAGTACGTTTAGACATCTTGACAAGTTCGCCGCCGCGATAAAGTGAAACCATTTGCAACAGTAAAATTTTCAGCTTGTCAGCGTCGAATCCAAGCGCAGACATAGCCGCTTTAACGCGTGCAATGTAGCCGTGATGATCCGCGCCCCAAAGATTTATCATCGTGCCGAAGTTGCGATCAAATTTATTTTTATGGTAGGCAATATCGGCGGCAAGGTACGTCGGCACGCCATTTTCACGTACAACGACGCGGTCTTTGTCGTCGCCGTACTTCATGGAACTAAGCCACAATGCGCCGTCTTTTTCGTAAATTTCGCCCTTGTCACGAAGAATTTTTATTGCGTCATTAATTTTATCTGGGTGCAAAGTTCGTTCACTGAACCATTTATCGAAGTCGACGCGGAAGTTAGACAAATCTTTTTTCAGTTCGGCAAGTTTATCGGCGTAGGCAAGGTCTTGTAAAATTTTCAGCCGTTCATCTTCAGGCAAGCTTAAATATTTATCGCCGTCACGTTCAACAATTTTTTTCGCCGTGTCGATAATGTCGACGCCGTGATAGCCATCTTCTGGAAATTCGCAAGGTTGCTCCAAAAGTTCAAGGTAACGCGCATTGACAGACTTAGCAAGATTTTCCATTTGGTTGCCAGCGTCGTTAATGTAATATTCACTTTCGACGTTGTAGCCAGCCGCGCGAAGAATGTTTACGATAGCTGAACCAGCCGCCGCGCCGCGTCCGTGTCCAACGTGCAAAAGTCCTGTAGGATTAGCGCTTACGTACTCAATTTGAATCGTCGCGTTATTTTTCGGCGGCAACTGTCCAAAATTTTCCGCGCAGTAAATATTTTTCAGCTCGGTATAAATTACGTCGGACTTCAAGTAAAAATTCATAAAGCCCGCGCCAGCAATTTCAATCTTATCAAGAAAATCTGCGTTGATACGTAATTTAATTTCTTCCGCAATTTTTTTTGGATTGGTACGGAAAATTTTTGCAGACTGCATTGCAAAGTTTGTAGCGAAGTCGCCAAATTCTTTTTTCGGCGGCACTTCCAAAGATACGCTGGGCAAGTCGCCATTAGCCTTGAATGTACCGTCAGCAATTAAAGATTGTACGGCAGAGTTCACCGCGTCGACAATTTTATTTTTTACTTCCAATAGATAATCTCCCTTCCTATAATCAACTTAGAACTTTATCTTTCATTCTTAATTCTAAATTCTTAATTCTTAATTAAACAAAAATCCGCCGCCTTTTCGCGTTGACGAATTAGACGACGTACAAAAATTTTTCTTAAGAATTTACAAAAATATCTTCGCCCTTCAAAATTATTTGGCAAGTATTATACAATAATTCAAGCTGATTGTCCACTTTTAAGTTTTTTTGAAGAGTTCACGCAATTAATTTTTATATTTTAAATTTACTTTTTCTTTTGGCGCAAAAACTTTTCATTACGCATTAAGCATTAAGCATTACGAATTAAATTAGTAGTCCAATTTCCTTTGCCGTCCAAATTTAATTCTGTATCGTGTACGTTAAAAAGCGTCGACCTATGCCCTACGCTAACGATTGTTGAATTGGGCAAAACTTTTTTCAGTAGTTCATACATTTCAAGTTCTCGCGGCTCATCCAATGCGCTAGTCGCCTCGTCCAAAAAAATATATTCTGGCGCCGTCAAAAGTACGCGGGCAAATGCTAAACGTTGTTGCTCGCCGCCTGATAAAATTCTACTCCAATCGTCCACTACGTCAAGTTTATCTGTCAAATTCGGCAAGTCCACAAGTTTTAACGTCTCAATCAATTTTTCATCAGCTGGTGAATCTTTTTCAGCAGCAGGATAAATCAGCGCTCGCCGTAAACTTCCCAGCGGCAAGTACGGTTTTTGCGGCAGGAACATTACCCGCGAATTTTGCGGCAAAGAAATTTTCCCTGACGCATAAGCCCAAATTCCCGCCAAAGTTCGCAGTAACGTTGACTTCCCGCAACCTGACGCGCCAGTCACTAACAACGACTTTGAATTTTCCAAGCTTAAAGAAAGTTTATTTAAAAGTTCGCGTCCAGTCGGCAATGAAATATTCAAGTCCGAAATTTTTAAATTCGCCGCCGTAGATTTTTCGATTTGACTTTCAACCTTTTGAACTTCTTGAACATGTTCAGTAAAGCCAGCTAAACGGTGAATGACTGCCGCCAAGTTTGCTATCGTCGCGTAGGCGTCAATAAAAAAACTTAAAGCGTCCTGCACTCTGCCGAATGCCGAAACAGTTTGCATAAGTCCGCCAAGTTGCATTTCTCTTGTAAAATATTTTGGCGCGGCTAAAATTATCGGCACGATTACTGCCAACTGTGCGTAGCCGTTAATGTAAAAATTTAAATGCTTAGTCTTCGTCATCAGCTTACGAAAATTTTTTATTACGTCTGAAAACTTCCATGAAAAATTTTCCAGCTCCGACTTTTCACCGCGATAAAAGGCTATACTTTCCGCATTTTCACGTACACGCATCATTGCAAAACGAAAATCCGCTTCATAACGTTGCTGATTGAATTGCAAGCCGATTAATTTTCGCCCAACTAAATGAACTAGCCAAGTACCAACGCTTGAATAAACTATCGTGAACCAGAACATGTAGCCGTAAATTACAATTTCATTGCCAGCCAGTTCAAATGTAATTGCGCCTGAAAGATTCCACAACACAAAACTAAATGCAACTAACGTCACAGACTGCCGCAAAAATCCTACGATTAACTGCAACGTTAAACTTACAAACTGCCCAATATCTTCCGAAATACGCTGATCGGGATTGTCCGTCGAATCTTGCAAGCGGTAGTACGTTTGATTTTTCATCCACGAATCTAAATAATTATTCGTCATCCACGTCCGCCAGCGAATTTCCAAAAGTTGCCGCAGGTAAATTGCGTAAACGGCAATGCAGATATATAAAAACGCTAGAAAAGTAAATTCGCCGATAAGCGGCAAAAATAATTCTTCGCGATATTCTTGAAGTGCGTTATAAAATTCGTTGGACCAATCGTTGAGCTTGACTAAAAGTCCAACGCAAATAAAATTCAATGCTATGACAATAAAAAAAAGTCCGCGTGCTTTCCACTTTTCCTCCGAAGACCAATAGCCCTTGAACAGTGACCAAAAGCCGCGAAATAAATTTCGATTTTCCAAAAATTTCCCTCCCAAAAAAATTATTCCAAAAAAAATTTTCCCCTTTTCAGTGGAAGTGCTATAATAAATTCATAATAGGATTTTAGCACAATGTTGACGTTAGGGGAAATTTTTATGAAAAAAATTTTAATCGTAGACGATATGATAGTTTCTCTGATGATGACGGAAAATATGCTTGCAGATCATTACAAAACGTTCTGCGCGTCAAGTGGTGAAGAGGCAATGAAAATTTATCGTCAAGAATTGCCTGATATGGTGCTTTCTGATTTGCGTATGCCAGGAATGAGCGGTTACGAATTGCAGATTCAGTTGCAGGAAGAATATCACGAAATTATTCCGTTCATGTTCATGACGGCGGACCATAATGAAGAGACGGAAAGTAAAGGTTTTGACAACGGAGCAATGGATTTCATACGCAAACCGTTTCGCCCTGATGTTTTACTGCGTCGCGTCGCAAACATTTTGCAGACAGTTGAACAGATTAAAGGCTTAAAGAAAAATGCGTCGACTGACCAGTTGACAGGTCTTTTGAATAAAGTTTCCTCGCAAATTGAGCTTTCAAAAATTTGTAAAAAATCTATCGGCGCGTTGATGATGATTGACTTGGACAGCTTTAAACTTGTCAACGATATTCATGGGCACGCAATGGGCGATCAAATTTTGGTAAACTTTGCTGACATTTTACGTTCTGCCGTTCGTCCAACAGATATTTTAGGAAGAATGGGCGGCGATGAATTTGTAGCATTTTGTCAAGGCATTCACGACGAACAATCTATCGCGGCTAAGTCGAAGTTCATCAACGAAAGAATTGTTGAGGCGGCTAAACGTTTGATGGGCGAAGATATGAATATTCCGTTGGGCGCGTCAATCGGCTGTACTTTTGTCCCGATGAGTGGAACAGATTTTGCCGAACTTTATCAAAAAGCTGATAAGGCATTGTACGGCGTCAAGCAAAATGGCAAGCACGGTTACGGAATTTTCAGCGAAGGCGATGAAGAAAACAAAGAATCAACTGAACTTGCTAACATTGAACAAGTTGAAATGATTTTAGATGAACGCGGCGTAGATAACGGCGCATTTGTCCTGCCGTTTGAAAGTTTCCGTACCGTATACAGATTTTTAAAACGTACGCGCGGCACGTACAGCAAGACGACTTGTCTTTTGGTATTTTCGCTTGTCCGCCATAAGGAAGGCGAGGCTAACCTTAAAGACGCGGCGGAACAGTTTATCTCCGTACTTCATTCGACGCTTAGACGCGGTGACGCTGTTGCACAAAATGGCAACAATCAATTTTTCGTCCTGCTGACGAATACTGACGCTTACTACAACGTCAACCGCGCCATTCAACGCGTTTCTGATGCTTGGGACAAAATGGAAGGTTGCAGGTACTTTACCTTCAATCAAGAGTGGAAAGTTTTAGACAGCTAATTTCATTACATAAAATGCCACGCATTAACCGCGACAAATTGCAACTTAGCGAAATTTTTTGTTCTGCAGATAAATTTTTAAATAGGTGGTGTTGAATAAATGCGTAGTAACTTCAAAGTAAAAAATCACGGTAATGAGCGGCATTTCTAGCGCCTCACCGCTACGCGGAATGAATAATGAAGAATTAATTCTTCATTCCTTGAATTGTCAAATCAAGTGCAACGTTTTTGAGTACCAGATTTCTTTCGCGGGCGATTATTTAAATTTTTCATTACGTCTTGCAAATCTGAACGTTTCTGCTTTGGCGTATTGAACATTTTCGCGTTTATTGCACGATAAATTGTTTTATGATTATGGGATATTGATACGCCCTGCAATTAACATTTCTGTCGATAGTAGCGGCAATTTTATGCAGGGAAATATTTGGAGAAGTAAGAAGATATATCTTTTAACGCTCAAGTTTTCTGCGTTTCTTTATGAGTTACAAAAATTTTAGCAGAAACCAATGAGTTTTTTTAGTGTTGCACTTAGATTGTACATTCAAGACCAAAGAAAAAGTAGGTTAATCAAAATAAAAATAAAATTTAATTTTAAAATTTATTTTGTCTCTGTTTATAAAAGGCAGGGGCAATTTTTTTATGTTTCACGTCAACTTCAAATTTATAGGCTAAAAAATTTTTTTCGCGAAAATATAATCTATGCTATAATGTCAAAAAATTTTTGAAAGGAAATTACTATGGACATCAAAATTAATGACGAATTGCACGGCTTTAAGGTGCAGAAAATTTCAGACGTTATGGAAGTCAGCGCGAAAACTTATGAGTTTGAACACATTAAAACGGGCGCTAAACTTTTGTATATCGACGCGAAAGACGACAACAAAGTTTTTTACATTGCCTTCCGCACGCCGCCGAAAGATGATACTGGCGTCACTCACATTATTGAACATTCCGTACTTTGCGGGTCAAAAAAATATCCGTTGAAAGAGCCGTTCGTTGAACTTGTCAAAGGTTCGCTCAATACTTTTCTTAACGCGATGACGTACCCTGATAAAACTGTTTACCCCGTCGCTAGTCGTAACGCTAAAGATTTTCGCAACTTGCAGGACGTTTACCTTGACGCCGTATTTTATCCCGCGATGATTGACACGCCAGAAATTTTAATGCAGGAAGGTTGGCACTATGAAATTGAAAATGCCGACGCTCCATTAAAATTAAGTGGCGTTGTATTTAATGAAATGAAAGGCGCACTTTCTGCTCCCGACGATATTTTGGCGCGGAAGTCGAAATGTGAACTTTTCCCGCAGAATTGCTACAGCTACGAATCAGGCGGCGATCCCGAAGCCATTCCAAATTTGACGCAGGAAGATTTTATTAACTTCCATAAAAAATTTTATCATCCGTCGAATAGCTATATTTATCTTTATGGCGACGTTGATATTGATGAGCAGTTGGCGTACCTTGACAGCGAATATTTATCGAAGTTTGAAAAAATTTCCGTTGATTCGGCGATTGAACGTCACCCGCAAATTTCCGAAATGAAAGTTGTTAATGATGTTTATCCGATTGGCGACGAAGAATCAGCCGACGCTAAAACTTTTATATCGCTTGACTTCGTGACGGGCGAAGTTGAAGACGCTACAACAATTTTAGGACTTGAAATTTTAAATCACGCACTTTTCACTACTCCAGCCGCGCCGCTTAGAAAGGCGATTATCGATTCAAAACTTGGTAAAGACGTTGACAGCGGCATTGAAGAAGATTTACGCCAGCCAGCTTTCAGCATTACGCTAAACGGTTCGGAAAGTGACCGTGCACAAAAATTTTATGACCTTGTCAACGCCGAAATGAAAAAGCTTGTCGACAACGGCATTGATAAAACTTTGCTTGAGGCGTCAATTAGTTTAATGGAATTTCGCCTGCGCGAAGCTGATTTTGGACTTGCGCCGAAAGGTTTAATTTACGGCTTACGAATTTTGCGTACGTGGCTTTACGATGGCGACCCAAATATTTATCTGCGCTACGAAGACGATTTGCAGACGATTAAAGACGGCTTGAACAATCGCTACTTTGAAAATCTCCTGCAGAAATATTTCCTTGACAATCCACACAAACTTTTAATCACGTTAGCGCCGAGCAAGACTGTTGCTAAAGAGCGTGACGCTGAAATTGCCGCTAAACTTGCTGACATTAAATCGAAGATGACGCCTGCTGAAATTGAAAACGTCATTGAAACTGCACGGAAATTAAAAATTCGTCAACAATCGCCTGAAATTCCAGAAGCGCTTGAAACAATTCCACTGCTTAAGCTTAGCGATATTCGCAAAGAAGCTGAAGTACTTCCCTTGAAGTTCCGCGACCTTGACGGCACAAGAATTTTAGACAGTTGCATTGACACGCACGGAATAATTTATTTAGCGTTTTACTTTGACGCATCGAAAGTTCCGCAGAAAAAACTTTTCCACGCATTTTTACTTAATGAACTTATCGGCAAGGTTGACACGAAGAAACATTCTTACAGCGAACTTGCAAACTTGATTAACTTGAACATTGGCGGCTTTGGTTCAATCCTTCACGCTGATTCAAAGAAAAATGAGCCAGAATCTTTTATGCCGCGTTTGAAAGTTTACGCGAAAGGGCTTGAGTCGAAAATTCCTGCGATGACGGAAATTTTGACGGAAGTTTTCACCGAATCAATTTTCACTGACAAAAAGCGCATTCGTGAACTTGTCGAGGAAGAACAAATTGGAATTGAACTTAACCTGCAGGCTATGGCGCCAAGTATAATTTCAGGGCGTATTGCGTCGTACTTATCGAAGACTGGCGCTTACAATAACGATTCGATTTTGCCTTTCAATAAATTCTTGAAAGATTTGCTGAAAGATTTTGACGCGAAATTTGATGAACTTGTAGCTGATTTGAATGACGTTAAGACGCGGCTTTTAAATCGCAACGGCTTAATCGTAAGCGTAACGGCGCTTGATGAACTTTACAATAAATTCCGTCCGCACCTTGACACACTTTTAAAAAGCTTGCCAGTTGATGAATTTCCAGTTGCTGAATATGATTATCTGCTTAGACCGCAGAACGAAGGGCTTTATTCGCAAAGTCGCGTTCAGTACGTCGGCAAGGGCGCTAACTTCATAAATTTGGGACACGAATATAACGGCGCGTTGAATGTGCTGGAAACAATTTTGCGCTACGAATATTTTTGGACGGCAATTCGCGTACAAGGCGGCGCTTACGGTGCAATGGTTCATTTCACGCGGCAAGGCGGCTTATTCTTCGGTTCATACCGCGATCCTAATTTAAAACGTACCATTGAAGTTTTTGACCATACGGCGGATTTTCTGAAAAATTTTGACGTGTCGGAACGCGAAATGGATAAATACATTATTGGCACGATGAGTAAAATTGATAAGCCTTTGACGCCGTCACTTAAAGGGCAAGTTGCCGCAGATTTGTGCTTGAAAAATATAACTTACGCTGACAGGCAAAAATCCCGTGACGAAATTTTAAGTACGCGGCAAGCGGATATTCGCGCACTTTCAAAAATTGTTAGCGATTGTATGAAGGCAAATAACCTTTGCGTGTTCGGCAATGAAGATGTTATCAAAGAAAATAAAGACGTTTTCAAGACGATTAAACAGGCAGTAGAATAATTAAGAATTAAGAATTAAAATTCCTACTACTGACTACTCACTACTAACTACTCACTACTAACTGAATTAAAAATTTAAAATGCGGGATGAGGTGTTACCATGAAAAAAATTTTTGTACCGATAATCTGCACGGCGTTATTTTTTGGAAGTTCGACGGCGGACGCGGCAAGATATTTTATGCAAGGCGACGCGCCAGGAAGTACGACGCCTTACGGTGACAATCTCAAAGTTGGAAAGTACGTTAAAGCTGATGACGCGAAAATTTATTACGAAGTTTACGGCGAAGGCGAGCCAATTTTAATTTTGCACGGCGGCGGCGTTGGTTGCCCGTACGAAATGGGAAAAGTTATTGATAAGTTGCAGAAAAAATTTCAAGTTATCGTAATGTCGACGCGTGGGCATGGTCGCTCTGAAATTGGGCATTCGCCGCTGACTTATGAACAAAAAGCTAATGACGCACTTGCAGTAATTAAAGCTGTCACGAATAAACCTGTTAAAATTATCGGATTCAGTGACGGCGCATATACCGCTTATAAAGTTGCCGCAATGTACCCCGCGCAGGTTGAACGTATTGTAGCGATTGGCGCGGGTACGTTGCAGGCGGGATATTTTTCTGGCGAAATGAATTTAGACGATTTAGCAAAGATTGATCCACAATTCATTGACGAACAGAAAAAAATTCGTCCTGAGCCTGAACGTTGGCAAGAATTTTGCAATGACTATATGAAGTTTTGGAATAAAATGTCTGTTGGCGAAGAAATTTTCAGCGCGATAAAATGCCCCGTGCTTTTAGTTGTCGGTGATGAAGATGATCACGCGCCAGTTATAACGGTGCTTGAAGCTCATCAAATGTTGCCCAATTCGCGGCTTTGTGTCGTACCAAAGGCTTGGCATGACGCCTTCAACGGCAACTACAAAGTTTTCAAGTCTGCGGTTATGCCGTTTATTAAAGCGCCGATTGACGAGTTAAGCGCGGGTAGCCGTAAGGTTGATTACAATTCAAAAAGTTAAAAGGTGGTGAATAAAATGGCTAAGATAATAAAACTTGACGATAAAGTTTCCTCCGACGTTGCGGAAAATAAATTGACTCCTCAAGAAATTTCTGATGATGACGACGAAGAATACGAACGTTATATTCCTGTCGAACAGTCAATTATTCAATCGTTAATGCAAGTTCGTGAAATGATGGCAGGCAGATTGCCTAAAAAAAATTGGCGTGAATTTTTTAAAGAACTTCGTGAAAAAGATGAAATGGAGGAGAGGGCGAAGGTCAATGAAAAACGTCGTATCAACGCCTAATTTTGAAAAAGATGTTGAATTTTATAAAAGAAGGAAAAAATATCGTAAAATTGATTATGACTTGGAACCCGTTTTAATAGAACTTGAAAATGGCAACTTGCTTGGTGATAGGCTTGAAGATTTAGACATACCTGAAGGCACGGCGGCGTACAAAGTTCGTATTGCAAATTCTTCCGCAAATGTTGGCAAGTCGGGTGGTTTCAGACTTTTGTATTACGTGGCGATTGGCGACGATATTTATTTACTTTCCATTTATTCAAAGAAAGATGACATTCGTATTTTGAACGATAAACAAATTGAAATTCTCATTAAAAATATTTTGAATGATGAAAATTTAGATGAAAATAATTTTTAGGAGACGGCAAATTATTAAATTCCGTTACAATTCAAAACGCTAAAGGTGGTGAATAAAATGGCTAAGATAATAAAACTTGACGACAAAGTTTCCTCCGACGTTGCGGAAAATAAATTGACTCCTCAAGAAATTTCTGATGATGAAGACGAAGAATACGAACGTTATATTCCCGTCGAACAGTCAATCATTGGTTCGCTTTTGGAAGTTCGCGAAATGATCGCGGGCAGAATGCCTAAAAGAACTTTAGATGAATTCTTCGCAGAACTCGATGAAGAAATTAAAGCGATGGAAGAAGAGGAAAGGGCAAAGGTCAATGAAAAACGTCGTGCCAACAAAAAAGTTTACGGATGACGTGAAATTTTACATTCGCAAAAAAAATTATAAAAATATTAAATATGACATTAAAGAAGTGACTGACGAATTAACGGAAGGCAATTTAGTCGGTGATAGGCTTGAGGGTTTAGACATACCTGAAGGCACGGCGGCGTACAAAGTTCGTATTGCAAATTCTTCCGCAAATGTTGGCAAGTCAGGCGGTTTCAGACTTTTGTATTATGTGGCGATTGGCGACGATATTTATTTACTTTCCATTTATTCAAAGAAAGATGACATTCGTATTTTGAACGACAAACAAATTGAAATTCTCATTAAAAATATTTTGAATGATGAAAATTTAGATGAAAGTTTCACTTAAAAAATAGGAGGGCTTGTATTGAAGAGAATAATTTTTAGGGGCGCAGGCGTTGCGATTGTCACGCCGTTTAATGAAAATGGTATCGACTTCGACACACTCGGCAAGCTTATCGATTATCAGATTGAAAATTCTACTGACGCGATAA
>JAFSUE010000057.1 GCA_017445435.1 Selenomonadaceae bacterium
CTACATACAAAATCCTACTGAATATATTTTTGACCAAGAAATTTTTCTTGGTATTTTTTTTATCAAGTTGAAATTTCCCGCGCAGATTTTAAGTCAAGCTTAAAAGTTTTTTAGCATTACCGCTGAAAATTTTATTTTTATCGGCGTCAGCAATCGGCAAGGCGTTAATAAAATCAATCGGCGTACCCTGCGAATCCCATGGGCTGTCCGTACCGAAAAGAATTTTATCAGCGCCGAAAATTTTGTACAACTTCATAAAATTTTCCGCGTCAAGCATTTGTACTTCGTCCGTGCTATAATAATCGTAGTTATTAGGAATTTTTCCAGCTGAAAAGGCAGTGTCAATGAAAACATTCACGCCGCTAAGTTCGTCGGCAACTTCATCCCAACTTTTCCAGCCGCCCATATGCGCTAAAATAAATTTGAACGCGCCAATTTCTTCGACGACGTGACGCGCCATTTTCGGCGTACAACTTACAATTCTAGGAAAGCCAATGTCAAGTCCCGCGTGAGTGATGACGATTAAATCTAATTCGGCGGCGCTGTCGAAGATTCGCAGAAATTTTTTGTCGTCAAGATTTGTATTTTGATAGACGGGATGAATTTTAATTCCCTTGAAGCCCAAATTTTTCACGCGGCTAAGTTCAGCGCGGCAATTTTCAAAGTCAGGGTGAATGCTGGCGAAAGAAATAATTCCCGCGTTGGAAAATTTTTCATTAATCTGCGCGGCGTTATCGTTAATCTTCGTGACTTGTTCAGGTTTAGTAGCGACGGGCAAAATTATTGAAACGTCGACGTGAAAAATTTTCATCGAATTTAAAAGCCCGTTTAAAGTTCCATCAGTGAAAGGTTGCGTGTGACTTTTGCCGCTCAAAACTTTAAGTGTCGACGCGGCAATTTTATCTGGGAAAATATGTGTGTGAATATCGATAATCATTTTGTACAGCTCCTCAATGATTAATTAGGAATTCGTAATGCGTAATTCGTAATGAAAACTAAGGTAATCAGCGGCATTTCTAGCGCCCTGCGGAGTTGGACGCTGGGGAACACAAGGACGCGGCGTATTGTTTAAATTACTAACTACTCACTACTCACTACTAACTAAATTTGCGCCAAAAGAAAAGAAGTTTATTAAAAAATTTAAATTATTCAACACCACTAGAATATTTTACAAAGATATTTTATCACAAAAAAATTTACGCGACTTTAAATTTTAAAATTTTCAGTGGGCGATAACTAATTTGAATAATTGTTATTCCAACAAAGAATTTTATTTTTCTTGCCATAATAATTAAAATATATGGCATTTCAACGTTAAGCTTTTCAATTTTGTTTTCCAAATACATCAAAAGCTTAAAGCTGAAAGCTAAAGCTAAGATGAGGTGGTAAAATTTATGGGACATCCTGTCACGACGAATCCGTTTATAATCATGATGATTAATATGACGGTCGTTTTTATTGTGTTAATCGCGTTGAGTTTTTTAATTCAGCTGATACACAAACTTGATCCGACGAAAGAGCCTGAAGTAAAAGAATCAGCGCCACACGTCGAAGAAGATGAAATGCAACGTCTGATTAAAAATGTTAAAGATTCAAAGACAGTGACAAGCGCTGATATTCCAAGTGAAGATGACGTACCAGAGGAAGTTATAGCCGTAATAATGGCGGCAATAGCACAATGCGGCATTAATGGTGAAGTTCGCGCCGTGCGAATTGCTGACCGCGATAATACGGCATGGAAGAGTAAAGCGCGTTCAAATTTAGGTAGCATGAAGTAGGAGGTAGTGTGTAGGGTGTAGAATTTTTTACTACTAACTACTGACTACTAACTACTAACTAAAAAGGAGTGAACGATTTGGAATTTATTGACGCTTTCACCGTGTCATTGCAATCAGTATGGAATGACAGCGGCTTTTCGTCATTTACGCTCGGCAACGGCATAATGATTTTAGTCGGGCTTGCACTTTTATATATGGCATTTGTCAAGGAATTTGAGCCGCTTTTACTTGGACCAATCGCGTTTGGCTGTATCCTCGCCAACTTCCCTAACACAGAATTTTTCGGCGAAGAAATGAACGTCATGAAGGCGATTAACTACGGCATTCAATTTGAAATTTTCCCGCCATTAATCTTTTTAGGAATTGGAGCAATGACAGACTTTGGACCGTTACTCGCTCGTCCATGGACACTGCTTTTAGGCGCGGCGGCACAAATTGGCGTATTCGTAGCGTTGGCAGGTGCAATGCTTGTAGGGTTCAACATTAATGAAGCGGCGGCAATAGGAATTATCGGCGGCGCTGATGGTCCTACATCAATTTACCTGGCAATCAAACTTGCTCCGCACTTACTCGGCGCAATCGCGGTCGCGGCGTATACTTATATGTCACTCGTACCGATGATTCAACCGCCAATTATGAAGGCGTTGACGACTCAAAAAGAACGTGAAGTCGAAATGAAGGAACTGCGCGAAGTTACAAAATTTGAACGTGTCGTCTTCCCGATTGTCTCAACGATTTTCATCAGCTTGCTTTTGCCGCCGATAACCGCGTTGCTTGGTATGTTGATGCTTGGGAATTTACTGCGTGAATCTGGCGTGACGGATAGACTTAGTGACACGGCGCAAAATTCCCTGTGCAATATCGTCACAATCTTTTTAGCAACTGGTACGGGAATGACGATGAACGCGAAAGATTTTCTTGTACCTGAAACATTGCTTATAATTTGCTTAGGTCTTATCGCATTTATGGGCGGTACAGCTGGCGGCGTACTTTTAGGAAAGGTTATGTGCCGTGCAACTAATTGGGAAATAAATCCGCTTATCGGTTCAGCAGGCGTTTCTGCAGTACCAATGGCGGCGCGTGTCAGTCAGCTTGTCGGTATGAAGTCGAAACCTGGTAATTACCTTTTAATGCACGCAATGGGACCAAACGTCGCTGGCGTTATTGGAACGGCGGTTGCGGCAGGAACTATGCTTGCAATGTTGAAATAACACTGTAGAAAATTTTAATGTGATAAAAAAATTTTTTTGATATAAAATGTTAAGGGTTTAAAATTTTGGAGTTAGGGGGTAGGAATAAAATCTACTCCCTAATTCTGTAAAGGGGAGATATTTATGGACAAGGCAATAATCGTTATCGATATGCAAAACGATTTTGTCTACGGCGTACTGGGTACAGATCAAGCGCGCGAAATGTTGCCGCGTCTTATTGACAAGCTAGAAAAAGTTGTCAAAGAAAAATCTGCTGATTTAATCTTCACTCAAGATACGCACAAGGAAGACTATTTGACGACGCAGGAAGGCAAAAATTTGCCAGTCGTCCACTGCATTAAAAATTCTGAAGGTTGGGAACTTATTTCAGATATGAAAAGGTTCACGCCATTTGCTAAGGCGGTCATTGAGAAAAAAACTTTCGGCTCGACGCGCTTGCCGTCACTTATTAAGCCATATAAGGA
This sequence comes from Selenomonadaceae bacterium, assembly GCA_017445435.1. Classification (GTDB taxonomy): domain Bacteria; phylum Bacillota; class Negativicutes; order Selenomonadales; family Selenomonadaceae; genus Quinella. The sequence continues at coordinate 3,454 of JAFSUE010000057.1, forward strand.
AGTTGAATTTGTCGGCGTCTGTACTGATATTTGTATCATTTCCAACGCGCTTTTAGTCAAGGCGTTTTATCCTGAACTTGTCGTGAGTGTCGACGCTGAATGTTGCGCAGGTACGACGCCTGAAAATCACGCTATTGCTCTTACCGCTATGAAAAATTGTCAATGCGTTATTTATAATGCGTAATTCGTAATGCGTAATGAAAAAAAGGTAATTAGCGGCATTTCTAGCGCCATGTGAAGTAGGACGCTGGTGAACACAACGACGCGGTGAAACGTTTAAACTACTGACTACTCACTACTGACTACTCACTAAATTTTCGCCAAAAGAAAAGTAGTTTAATAAAAAATAAAAAAAATTAATTATTCAACACGCCCTAGCTACTAGATACAAGCTAAAATGGAGATGTTATGGCACGTCAATATAAAAAAATTTTAAAAAAAATTCAGCCGAAGGAACAACCTAAATCTAATCGTCCTAAACCTGAAAAAGGCAAAAAAGATTATATCTTAGTCATCGTGTTGGTAGTGACAGTTTTGTTTATGCTTATCGGCTGGTCGTA
>JAFSUE010000058.1 GCA_017445435.1 Selenomonadaceae bacterium
CTTGACGATTTTTAAACTGATTAAGGAAGAAATTTCTTCAAGCGGAATTATCGTAAAACTTGGTGCATTTTTACTTAAACCTGCGCTGAAACGTTTAGCGAAACGCCTTGACGTAGCAGAATACGGCGGCGCACCACTTCTTGGCGTTGATGGCTACTGTATCATAAGTCACGGTAGCTCCGACGCAAAATCTATTTGTAGCGCGATTGGTATGGCGCAAGAATACGTTAAAAGCAACATTCTAGATAAAATTAAAACTGCTATTTAATTATAATTCGTAATGCGTAATTCGTAATTCGTAATGAAAATTCCTAAAAGCTAACATAGAGAGGAGCGTTTTGATGTTTGAAAATAACGCGATTTGTAAACTTTTGAAAATAAAGTATCCGATATTTCAAGGCGGAATGGCGTGGATTGGTACGGCTGAATTAGTGTCCGCCGTATCGAACGCTGGAGGCTTGGGACTTATTGGCGCTGGTCATATGCCGCCTGATATTCTCAAAAAAGAAATTCAAAAATGCAAAGGCTGGACTGATAAACCGTTCGGCGTAAATATTATGTTGATGTCGCCATTTGTCAAAGAAGTTATGCAACTTATGGTTGATGAGCGCGTACCTGTCGTGACGACTGGCGCTGGCAATCCTGGTGAATATCTTCCCGCATTAAAGGAAGTTGGGACGAAAGTTATTCCAGTTGTAGCTAGCGTTGCACTTGCACGGCGTTTAGCTAAAGGCGGCGTTGACGCAGTTATTGCTGAAGGTTGCGAAAGTGGCGGGCATATCGGCGAAATTTCTACAATGCCTTTAATTCCTCAAGTTGTCGACGCGGTAGACGTACCAGTCATTGCGGCTGGCGGGTTTGCTGATTCGCGCGGTATGGCGGCGGCATTTTCACTTGGCGCTAGTGCAATTCAAATGGGTACACGTTTCGTTTTAAGCAAAGAATGTATCGCCCATGAAAATTATAAAAACTTCGTACTTAAGGCTAAAGATCGTTCAACGGTCGTCACTGGCAGAAGTTTAGGTCATCCCGTCCGCGTACTGGCTAATAAATTGACGCGAACTTTTCACGAAATGGAAGCGGCTGGCGCAACTCCTGAAGAACTTGAAAAACTTGGCGAAGGAACTTTACATCTTGCCACACATAAAGGCGACGTTGAAAACGGTTCCGTGATGATTGGTCAAATTTCTGGTATGCTTGAGGATATTAAATCCGTTAAAGAAATTATTGACGATATTATAAACGGTCTGCCGCAAGCTGTAGCCGAACTGCAGAGCAAGTATCTTTAAATGCGTAATGCGTAATGCGTAATGCGTAATGCGTAATTAGTTGCGTATTGCGCATTATTATTTTGTTGAAGTGGAGGATTTATTTTGAGTAAGTTAGCATTTATTTTTCCTGGTCAAGGCGCACAATCTGTTGGAATGGGCAAGGATTTATACGAAAATTTTTCCGTCGCTAAAAATTTATTTGATGAAGCCGATGACGCGCTTGGCTATTCCATAAAAAAAATTTGCTTTGAAGGTTCGGAGGACGATTTAAAACTTACTGCGAATACTCAACCCGCAATTTTAATCGTCAGCGGAATTATTGCAGAACTTTTGAAAGCGGAAGGCATTACGCCTGAAGTTGCTGGCGGTCACAGTTTAGGCGAATATTCAGCACTTGTCGCCGCAGATTCAATAAAATTCCGTGACGCCGTCGTACTTGTTCATAAGCGCGGACAATTTATGCAGGAGGCTGTACCTGTCGGTGAAGGTTCAATGGCGGCGATTATCGGTCTTGACGACGCAACGATTATCGACGCTTGCGAAAAGGCGTCTAGTGAAGGCGAAGTTCAAGCTGTCAACTTCAACTGTCCTGGTCAAACGGTCATTGCTGGCAAGGTTAAAGGCGTTGAAGCGGCTGTCGAAATTTTAAAATCGCTCGGCGCTAAAAAATCTGTAATTCTGCCCGTAAGTGCTCCATTTCACAGTACGCTGATGAAACCTGCCGCAATTAAACTTTCCGCTGAACTTGACAAGGTAGAAATTTTAGATGCCGCCTTCCCAATCGCCGCTAATTTTACAGGTACGCTTGAAAATTCTGCCGCTGATATTAAATCTAATCTCGTGTCGCAAGCTGATAATCCCGTTAAATGGATTGACTGCGTTAAATCTATGCAAAATTTTAGCGCGGAAATTTTCATTGAGTGCGGACCTGGCAAGACACTTTCAAACTTCAACAAGCGCATTGACAAGAAAATTAAAAGCTTTAATGTTGAAAATATCGACACGCTCCAAAAAACTTTGGACGCCTTGAAAGGCTAATTTTATGAAAGAATTTTCAATTCCTCTCAAAAAAGATTATGAACGCCCAATTATCGAACTTTACAATTTGCCGACACTTATCGACACGGGCGCGGTTGTTCCAGTTTTTTCAATTTTTCCTTCAATAATCGAAAAATATTTTGAAACAAAATTGATTTTGGAAAATGAATCAATCGAAGGATTTGGCGGCAAAGAAAGAGGTTCTGTTTATTCGATAAAAAATTTTCAAGTCGGCGAGTTAATTTTTAATGATTTTGAAGTTTTTGTGCCGAATGAGCCGCGCTTAAGATTTCCTTTTTTGTTGAGTGCAACTTTATTTTACGGTATGGAATATTCTTTTGATACGATTAACGGAAATTTTATCGTGCGAATGACTGACGAACAAAATTTTGAGCGCGATTTTAAAATTAAAGAATTGCACGGCAAACTTTACCCGCAGATTGACGGAATTTTAATTCAAGATGTCGACAGTTTTTTAGTTGACTCCTACATTTTTTGAAAAAAAAATAATTCGTAGAAATTCCTACGAACTGAAGTTTAAAAATTACTTTTTTACGTTGAAAAAGTTTATCAGCGATTCGGCGGCAGTACGATTCATACCTTGTACGGTTAAAAGTTCGTCAAGCGTCGCCGATTTTATTTTGTCAATCGTGCCAAATTTTTTTAAAAGCTCCTCACGCCGCCGTGTA
>JAFSUE010000059.1 GCA_017445435.1 Selenomonadaceae bacterium
GGCAAAGAGAAAGATCCCAACGGTAAGAGACTCAGTGCAGCAGAACAAATTAAGTTCCTCGAAGAACTCATTACAAAATATCCGATTGACTCCATCGAAGACGGTCTTGATGAAAATGATTGGGAAAACTGGGTTGAACTCACAAAGACAATCGGCGATCGTTGCCAGCTTGTCGGTGATGACCTTTTCGTTACCAATACGAAATTCCTCGAAAAAGGAATCAAAATGGGTGCCGCAAACTCGATTCTTATCAAAGTTAATCAGATTGGCTCACTTACTGAAACGCTTGAAGCTATCGAAATGGCGCATCGTCACAACTACACCACCGTCACTTCACACCGTTCTGGCGAAACTGAAGACGCGACGATTGCTGACATTGCTGTTGCTACTAATAGCGGACAAATTAAGACTGGTTCACTTAGCCGCACTGACCGTATGGCGAAGTATAATCAACTTATCCGCATTGAAGAAGAACTCGGCAAATGCGCTGTTTATGAACGCGCTCCTCTTCTCAACAAATCTTTCGGCAGATAATTTTTTGCAGATAAATAGAATTAGCGCTTAAATTTTTAAAGCGTCGTGAACATTTAATCACGGCGCTTTTTTTAATGCGTAATGCGTAATTAAAATAATGGTAATTCGCGGCATTTCCCAGCGCTTGGGATTATAGCGGGAGTTTTTTATTTCCGAATTTTATTTTTAGTTTACTATAAAAAAACTTGACAATATATATATATATAATTTCATTTGAAAATTTCATTTTGGAGGAGGTTTTAATTATGGGTTGGACTGATAAGCATCCTTGTCCAAGTTGCGGCAAAGAACATGAAGAACGCGAAATGCTTAACAAATGCACAAATTGCAACCAAATTTATTGCAATGATTATAACTGTAGCAAAGACGGTTGCCCACGTTGCGGCAGTCACGGTGTCACTCCAGTTCAATGGAATTCTATTGAGCATAAATGGGGCTAATTTTATAATTCAGTTAAAAAAAATAAGCGGCATAACTTTTATTTTGAAAGGTTGTGCCGTTTATTGATTTTAGGAGGTTATTTTATGAATCTTGAAGACGGTATAAATCAGCTGGCGCGACTTTTTGAGTCCGCAAACGAATGTATGGAAAGAAAGGATTATAGCGACGTCATTAACGAATACAATAAAATTATTGAGTTGGTTCAAACTTTGAGAAAACCATTTGACAATGGCGAAGTTTCGCTAAATGTTGTAACTGAAGTTTTTCCAAGACTTCTTCAAGCTGAAAAAACTGCTCATGATGCAATCTTTGTTGCACAGTTGGCAATTAACGCGCAACAAGAAAATAAAGCTACGGAAATTGATAATTTTGATAGTCCGAATTTAAAAAAATATTATCAGCATATGGGATCAGCAACTGGATACATTGAAAAAGGCGATTATAATTCTGCCATTGGCGAATATAATGAGGCTCTTAATATAATTCAACTTTTAAGACTTTCCGTCATCAAACAAGCTGGAAAAGCTCCGACTTCTAAGGTATCAGAGGCAATGGAAGAAGTTAAATACATTGAAATAATTGTTCGTACTGGGCTGTCTGATGCTTATTCCAAAATTGGTAATCATCAAAAATCAGCTGAAGAAGAAAAATACATACTTGATTTGTTAGGCACATCTGATAATAAAAATTCATACAATGCTCAAAACGGCGGATGTTTTGCAACAATTTTTGTTATGTTTATGGTGCTGTCTATATTAATGTTTGTTTGATAAAGTCCAAAAATAAACATAAGCAAAAACTTTTCGTAAAATAAGTAAAAAATATACAAAGGAAAGCTATAAATCAGCAATTAAGTCGTCATCTTCCAGCGCGTCGACAAGTTCAAATGAAAGTTGCCGTAACTTTTCATTAGTGCTGACAAGTTTAACGCGCACTTTATCGCCGATATGAAAACTTTTACCCGTCGTACTTCCAATCAGCGCAAATTCCGAATCGACGTAACTATAATAATCGTCGTACAGCGTGGAGGCGTGAACAAGTCCTTCTGCGCCGTTTTCAAGTTCGACGAAAAAGCCGAAGTTCATGACGCTACTAATTATCGCGTCGAAATTTCGCCATAAAAACTGCCGCATATATTGTACAACTTTTAAGTCGACGGCTTCGCGTTCAATGTCAACTGCGCGGCGTTCCATTTCAGAAGATTTTTTCGCCACTTCATCAAGACGTTTCGCAAGCTTAGAAATTTTTTCTGGCGTTTCCAAATTTGCCCTAAGCATACGATGAACAATTAAATCAGGATAACGGCGAATCGGCGACGTAAAATGCGTATAAAATGGCGCGGCAATTCCGAAGTGTCCAAGATTTTCAGCCGCATAACGTGCTTGTTGCATTGTACGCAGAGCAAACGTCGTGATAACTTTTTCGGCGGGATTATCTTTTATCGCGTCTAAAATTTTTTGGAAGTCACGCGGTTTATAATTTTCCTTCTGCGCGGAAATGTGCAAGCTGAAATGCGCCAACAGCCGATTAAAAATTTCTACTTTGTCAGACGCTGGATTTTCATGGACGCGGTACAAGCTGGGAATTTTATTGCGCAGGGTATGTTCAGCAACCGTTTCATTCGCCGCCAACATACATTCTTCGATAATGCTTTCAGCGACGCCATTAAATTTTTTCGTCAGCTTAATGGGGCGTTCAAATTCATTGAGTTCAATTTTAATTTCTGGTAAGTCAAAATCTATCGCGCCGCGTTCGTGACGAATTTTTTTCCGCAGTCTGTAAATTTCAAGTAAGGCGTTGAGATTTTCCGCGCAGTCTGCAAGTTCGGACGTTTCACCGTCAATAAATTTTTGAACTTGGTTATAACTCAATCTGCGGTAAACGTGAATTGCCGTCGGAAAAATTTTGTGGTCGATGACTTTACCAGACGTATCAAGCGTCATTTCACAAGCCATTGCAAGGCGGTCGACACCTGCATTAAGGCTACAAATTCCGTTAGAAAGTTCAACTGGCAGCATTGGTACAACGCGGTCAACTGGATAAATGCTCGTGCCGCGTTCAAAGGCTTCTTTATCTAGCGCAGTGTACGGCTTAACGTAGTGGCTAACGTCGGCAATGTACACGCCTAGAAAGTAGCCGCCGTCAATTTTTTCCGCAAAGACGCCGTCGTCAAGGTCTTTCGCGTCTTCGCCGTCAATCGTCACGATTTTTAAATTTCGACGGTCAACGCGCCTTGAAATTTCTTCGTCACTTGGAACTGTTTCAAGTTTAGCGGCGTCGTTTAAAACTTCGTCGGGAAATTTTTCAAAGACACCGTGACTGCGCAGAATCGCTGTAATGTCAAGTCCAAAATCCTTTTCAGGGTCAAGCACTTCGATAAGTTCGCCGTGCAATTTTTTCCAATCGGTAACCTTCACGACAACTTTAACGTGACGGCGCTTTAAGTCCATTAAATATTTTTTGTCGTCGTACTTGATATAAATTTCCAGTGCGTCAAACTTTTCGTCGACAGGTTCAGCCCAAAAAGTTTTGCCGCGATTTTTCAACGTGCAAATGAAAATTTCTCTGCCGCGTTTAATGACTTCGACAACTTCACCTTCGCGCCGTGCGCCATATTCAGCAGTTATGCGAATGTTGACAATATCGCCGTGCAGTGCTGGTCCAACGTCTCCCGCAGCAATGAAAATGTCTTTACCGCCGCTGTCTGGCGTGACGAATGCAAAGCCGCGCGGATTGACGCTAATTTTGCCAGTGACGTATTTAAAAGTTTTCGGCGCGTCGAAGTCAAAATCAAAGTCGTATTCGTCAAAAAATTTTTTACGGCGACTCATTGCAACGATACAACAGCAAATTTCGCCGTTGCCTCCGCAGTGACGCTACCGTCAGCCGCCGTGACTGTTGAACGCATTGTGATAATGTTTCGGCGTTGTGATTCTTGCCATGCTGAAATTGTCAAATCCTGTTCAATCGGCGTTGGGTGACGATAACGAATTTCAAGGCGTCCAGTCATAGCCTGTTCATTGTAAAAATATTTTATGAAAGCGCACATTGCCTCATCAAGCATAGTAGCGACAATTCCGCCATGCGCCGCGCCTTCGTAGCCTTCATATTCACGCGCCAAATTTTTCGTAGCGGTGATTTTATCTTCAACTTTTTCAAAATTTAAATGCAAGCCAAAGGGATTTTCTGCCCCGCAGGCAAAACAATAATTATCGTTATTTTGTGCCATAAAATTTTCCTTTCGTTATTTAATAAATTCCAAAACTTTTTCAAATATAAAATCCCGCCCATCAGTAAGCGGGATTAAATGTCCGCCTGTTGATACCGTGATTAACTTAATTTGCGTCGACGATACAGACTTTGCCAAAAATGCCGCACTTTCAAAGTTCGCCGTGTGATCATCTTGGGCGTGCATTATAAGCAACGGTGTTTGAATTTTCGGCAAAAGTTTTTCAACTTCGTCACGCAGTTTTAAAAATTCGTGGACGCAGACTAAAGGGAATCGGCGGTACGTTTTATTGACAGCTGGCGGAACATTTTTTAATTTTCTGCGCGGCTTTACGACGAATAAGCCTTCACATTCACTGCGCGGCGGCAACTTTTCAATATGAAAACCATCGTTTATGAAAAATGGCGGCGATAACGTGACAAGCTTGTCAAAATTTTTTACGGTGGCAAGCTTTAAGCTTAACAGTGAACCCATTGAATGACCCACGACAAAAATTTTTTCGCAGGAACTTTTCAATAATGCGTAACCGTCAAGTACCGAGTTAAACCAATCGTCGCAAGTCGTACGGCTTAAAGATTTTTCGTCCGTACCATGTCCAGTTAATCGAATGCCTAAGACGGTGAAGCCCGCGCAGTTTAAAAATTTTCCAAGCGGTAAAAGTTCAGCTGGCGAACCTGTAAAGCCGTGAATTAAAAGTATGCCAACTTCGCCGCCGCGCAAATAAAATGGCTCTGCTCCTTCGATTATCAAAGTTATTTCCTCAAATTTTAATCACGAAGTTAATTTAGCAATTATGATTGTGATGAGCGCGAAAAGTACACCAAGTACGACAGTTGCCCGCGCTAAAAATGCGTCCATGCCGCGAACTTGACCAGTGAAAACTGTATCCGAGCCGCCGTCCATGCCGCCCATTCCAGCAGATTTTGCCTCTTGTCCAAGTATGGCGAAGATAAGCGCCAATGAAATTATTGCGTCTAAAACCATTAAAAACGTCAACAAAATTTATCACTCCCATTTAGTAAGTAGTTAGTAGTCAGTAGTTATTAGTTGTCAAGCAATTCAACCGCCGCCGCAATTACAGCGTCAGGCGTCACGCGGTAAAGACAATTCGGCGTTGGATACGACGGGCATTCTTCAGGCTGAATTTTGCAGGGACAACATTTTTCATTGCTTGTCAAGGAAATTGCATTTGGATTTATCGGTCGCCAACGTTCAAGCGGCGTACAACCGAAAATCGTTACCATTTTAACTTGTGTCGTTGCGGCAATATGCGCAGATCCCGTGTCCACCGTGATAAATAAATCTATTCGTCGAAAAATTTCCGCCAAGTCTGTCAACGTCGTTTCGCCACAAAAATTTTTCACAGCAATATTCATTCCTGCAATAACTTCGTCGGCGTAGTCTTTATCATTCGGCGCACCTACGACAAAAAATTCTGCGTCGTACATATCGGCAAGCGCCTTTACAACTTCAGCAAAATATTCCTTCGACCAAGTTTTCAATGCGAAAGTTCCCTTGACGCACAACGCAATTTTTAACTTGCCAACTTCAAGACTGTTAATCAACTCATTAGCCTTCGGCGAAAAAGTTCGTGGGAATTGCGGCGTACCGTGTCCCTCAATTTTAAAAAATTGCCGTACAATTTCTTGATACGTTTCAGCCTGCAAAGTTTTATTCAAATCGTGAGTAATTTTTATAACGTCGGTATACAAAATAGTCACGCGGCTTTTCACGTCGTCAAAAACTTTCGACGGTCCAACGCGTTTAGGTATGCACGCTAAAAAAGTTAATAGTGCAGGTCTTAATTTTCTATCGAAAGAAATTGAAAGGTCAAACTTTCGCCGCCGAATTTCGCTAACCATTTCGCGCATTTGCTTAAACGTGCTAACTCGCGGCTTGTAGTCAAAAATTATCACGTCGTCGACAACTGGATTGTCAATCAGCGCGTCTTTAACAACTGGCTTGACTAGCGCAGTAATTTTTACGTCAGGGAAATTTTTTTTAATCAAGTCCAACGCCGAAGTCATTAAAATCACGTCGCCTAAGTTGACCAGCGCGTTTACTAAAATATTTTTATACTCCATCGTCTTCCGTTACGTGTTGATTTTCCTTTCCAAAGTACCAAAGCTTAACGTACTTTGCCATTGTGTAAAAATAATGAAAGAAGGATAAAATAAAACCAATTCGACCGTCAAGAAATCCGCCGCGCAGAAAGTACATTCTGAACGCCGCCCAAAATGGATGCGCTATCACGTCGAATAAACTTGCAGACTTGCCAGCGTCGTACATTTTTTTAGCGGCAAGCGTCGTATAAACATTGAACTTGCTGAAATAATGTTCCCAATCGCGATAGGGATAATGCACGAGATATTTTGAACTGGGCAAGTCAACTTCCTTGCATTGGTGACAAATTTTTTGATGAACAAGACCTTCAACGTAAGTTCCAGCCTTCGGCAAAAGTCGCGTCACGTAGTCTGGAAACCAGCCGCCGTGTTTAAGTGGTTGACCCCAAAAGTAACTTAGACGTGCCACGCGATACGCAAAATTTTTATCGTCGACGCGCAGAATTTTTTTAATTTCCTCAGCAAGTTCAGGCGTAACCCTTTCGTCGGCGTCAATAATGAAAATCCAATCGCAAGTAGCTTGATTGACTGCAAAAGTTTGTTGAGCGCCCCAATCACCATTTAAAGCGCGTTGAAAAACTTTTGCGCCGTGACGCTTGCAAATTTCCGCCGTCGTATCGGTACTGCAATCGTCAATCACAATAATTTCGTCGGCAAAATCTTTTACGCTGTCGAGACACGCGCCAATAAATTTTTCTTCATTCCGCGCCAAAATTAAAACTGAAACTTTAGCCATTTTCTACTTCCTATTTATTACTTAGCAGGTGGAGTTGAATAAAAAAATAAAGTTAAAAATTTTTATAGCGTTGGAAAAGGAAGGGCACACAAGGAATTTCTTTTGCGCCAAAAGAAAAGAAGTTTATCAAAAAAAATTTAACTTTATAAACAACCCTAACTACTAACTACTCACTACTTACCACTAACTAAAAATCTTTTAACTAAAATTTCCGCAACAATGTTGTCAACAGGTACAGGCGGAACTTGCAATGAAGTCGGCAAAAATTTTCGCCAGCCGCGCGGTGGATTTTGTTTCCAATATTCGCGCCGCGCCTCCTCCGTCGTAAATTTTTCATCGACAACTTGAACGGGAAAGTTCAACGCCAAAATTTTTTTCTCTGCCGCACCGTGAGTCGTACCGTTGCCCAAAATTACGTTAGAAATTTCAAACTGCGCGGAAAGTTTTTTCAACGTCAATTCAAAATCAATCGTCGGTATGACTTCACTAAATTTTACATCGCCGCTGGAATTTAAAACGGCTACTCCGCATTTGTCCTTGCCTGGATCAACGCCGATTATCATAAAAAAATTTTACACTTCACCTTCAAAAATTTTACGGCGGAATTATATCACAAAATTTTTACATAACAAAATATTTTTCAAGTATTTTGCTGTCGTGAAAAAATTACGCTTAAAATTGATTTTATCAGCGCCGTTTCCTTTTCCTTGACTTTTATAAATTCATTGGTTATTATGAATTATCTTTTGACTAGCGAAAGTACAATAAATCAATATAAATTCCGAAGAATACGAGGTGAAAAAACTGCTAATAACTTTTTAAGTAGCAGAAAAAATTATGTCGAATAAATTTTCTTCATCAGGACGCGCCCCAATAGATAGATTTTTTTCATCTTCACAAGAAGGAAGACCAGCTCATTCAGTAACTATGGGCGCATATTCATATATGTTGCTGGGAGATGTTGAATTAGGCGCTCAGACGTCGCCTAGTAATATGTTGATTGGGCGCTACTCTTCACTTGCAGGATACCTTAAATTTGTTACTGGAATGAATCATATCTATAAAAATTCCGTGACACATTATCCTTTCGACGCGGACGAAGTCTTAAAGGATTTTACGTCTTACGGCAAGCCTTACCTGCTCGATGCAATTCCACGTTCTAGAAGTTCAGATAATCATTACCAAATTATCATTGGAAATGAAGTTTGGATTGGTGAAGGCGCAACGATTGTCGGCGGCGCAAAAATTGGTAGCGGCGCGATTATCGGTTCAAATTCCGTAGTAACAGGATATATTCCGCCGTATGCCGTAGCTGTTGGCAATCCTGCGCGAGTTGTGAAATATCGTTTTGACGAAGAAACGATTAAAAAACTCTTGGCTATTAAGTGGTGGAATTGGGACGTTGACAAAGTTTGCGCTA
>JAFSUE010000060.1 GCA_017445435.1 Selenomonadaceae bacterium
AGGAAGTTAAAAAGTTCAAGGTGTAAAATCTTTTCAAAGTCTAAAATCTTTTCGTACAGTACGAATTACGCATAAAAAAGAGCCGTCCGACGTAAAAGTCAGGCGGCTTTAATTTTTTAAATTTTATTTCATAGAATTTTTATTTCAGCTAGGTCGTGTTGATTAATTAAATTTTTTATTAAATTTCTTTTCTTTTGGCGCAAATTTAGTTAGTAGTCAGTAGTCAGTAGTTAGTAGTTTAAAATGTTCGCCGCGTTCAACTCCGCAGAGCGCTAGAAATGCCGCGAAGTTCCTTTATTTTTTCTACTTTTATGTACTACTCAATTATTCAACACCACCTAATCAATTCAATTTAAACTTGCTAACTTCATTTTGCAATTTCTGCGCGAGTGTTGCAAGCTGTCTGCTAGCTTCGGACATTTCATGAGTGGTAGCCGCTTGCTGTTGAGTAGCCGCCGAAATATTTTGCGCATCTTCCGACGATTTTTGACTTATCTGTTGCACGGAATCAATCGCATTTAAAATCGTGTGGCTAGTACTGTTCACGGCGTCAATATGTTGCATTGAGCGTTGAACATTTTCATTCAGCGCGTAAACTTGCTCTTCAATCGTCTTGAACGCATCGCCAGTAGTCATAACAGATTCCGCGCCATCCTTGACGCTAGCGTTGCCCAATCGAATTTCTTCAACGGCAGATGACGTTTCACTTTGAATTTGCTTTATGAGTTCAGAAATATTTTTCGCCGCAACTGCAGATTGTTCAGCAAGTTTTCTAACTTCCTCCGCCACAACTGCAAACCCTCTGCCGTGTTCGCCAGCACGGGCAGCCTCAATCGCCGCGTTAAGTGCCAAAAGATTAGTTTGATCTGCAATTTCGGAAATGGCGTCAACAATCGTCCCAATTTCTTCAGAGCGCTTGCCGAGTGTGCCGACAACTTCAGCAGATTTATTGACTTGACTTTCAATCGTTTTAATTTGATTTATGGCGAATGAAACTTTTTCTCTACCGTCAGCGGCTTTTTCATGGCTAGTTTTAGCGGCGTCATTCATCTTTTGGGCGCCAGTATGAAGTTCTTTAATTTTAGCGTCCATTTCATCAACGACGCCTTGAAGTGTTTCAACCGTGCTAGATTGCATAGACGCATATTCAGCCAATTCAACGGTACTTGCGGCAACTTGATTTATTGATTCTGAAGTTTGATCAGCGCTTGCCGTCAACTCCTGCGAAGACGCGGCAACTTTTTCGCAAGCTTCAAGTACATTTTGTAAGAGCTTGCACAACTTTTTCTTCATTTCATTTACGTCACGAGATAAAATTCCAATTTCATCTTCCGCCGTAACTTCCAAGTCTTTCACTGCCAAATTTCCAGCGGCAACTTCATCCATTGTATTGGAAACGTGAGTTAAACGTTTCATCTGTCGACCGATTAAGACCCACGATAAGCCGCCGAAAACTGTGATAAGTACCAACATTGCAATGACGATTGACATTACCAGACCGCTTTTAACGTCGTCGAGAGATTTTGACGGCAAGCCTACGAAAAGCATTCCGATAATTTTGCCGCTTGCATCTTTAATCGGTGAATATGCGCTGTCGAACTGTTCGCCTAAAACTTCTGCGCGTCCCGTGTAAGGATTGCCGCCTTTTAAAACTTCATTGATAACTTTTTCAGATGCCTTTGTACCGACGGAACGGTTGCCGCTTTTGTCTTTAACCGTCGTTGCAACTCTTGTATCGTTTTGAAAGATTGTAACGTAACCTTCGCACATTCCGCCTAAGTGGTCAACAATTTCATTGTTATCATTAATTTGCACGTCACCTTTGAAAAGTTTGCCGTCTTTAATTTCCCAATCGCCAGGATAGCGATACTTCATAATTTCGATAATGGCGTTAATGTTGGAGCGAGCATTTCTCTGTAGTGAAACGTTTAAACCATTTTCAGCCGTCGTGTAGCCTAACGCGCCCATACAAATACACACTAAAATAATACATACGTTAAAGCCGATGACAGCTTTTGCTTGAAGTTTCATTTTATTGTACGCTCCCTTAAGAAATGCGCTGTTACTAAAACTTAAGCTGAAAATCTAGCGCCACGTTGATGTACTGGAAAAATTAATTTCCAAAAAATTGTTAGCGTTAAAAATGCGCCAACTAAAATTATTATCGCCATAGGCAACGCATTTTGATTTCCCGCGATACCTACAAGCGGCGTCATTAATCCGCCAGCTAACATTGGCAAACTTCCTAACAATGCCGATGCCGCGCCTGCCTCCTTGCCGTGATTTCGCATTGACAATGAAAAACTTGTTGCGCCTAATACTGAACCCATTGGCACTAAAACAAACAAGCTAAGAATTGTTAATTCAATCGACGTATGCGCCAGTACGCACGCCATAAAAAGTATTGCGCCGACCATTGCTTGACAGACTGCCCAAGCTAACATTTTCAGTTCAGGAACTTTGCCAGCTAGACGCATTGGCAACATTCCAGTCACGACCAACGAACAACTTAATCCGCCGAAAATTAAACTGTACGTCTGCGGCGTCACGTTGTAAATATCTTGAAATAAAAATGCTGAACCCGATATGTACGCGAAAAATAATGCAAACCACGCGCACTGTAAAAGGCAGTGACCTAAAAAATATTTGTCGCGAAATAAGCCGCCGTAATTTTTAAAGCTTGATGAAAAATTTTTAGCGCGGGAATTTTTAGGCAACGTTTCTTTAAACTTCACGCAGGAAGTTGTAAGTAGCAAGCCTATTAGCGCCAATAACATAAAGACGCCGCGCCAATCTGCGAAAACTAAAATTTGTCCGCCGATAACTGGTGCTAAAATCGGTGCAAGTCCGTTGACTGTCATTAACATTGAAAAAAATCTTGTAAGCTCCGCGCCGCTTGTACAATCTCTAGCTATCGCCCGAGCTATGACAATTCCAAATGCGCCAGTCAAGCCTTGAATCAATCTGAAGACCAGAAAAAATTTTATGTCATCAGCTATCATACAGCCTGCACTTGCCAGCGTGAAAAGCGCCATTCCTATCGTAAGCGGAATTTTTCTGCCGCACATATCGCTGACAGGTCCCGCGAAAAGTTGACCTAATGCCATGCCCACCATTGTCGCCGATAACGTCATTTGAATTAACGAAGTGCCGACGTTAAATTCATTGTTCATCGACGGCAAAGCGGGCAAGTACATATCAGTTGCAAGCGGGGCAAGCGCTACTAATACGCCTAAAAATACCGTTAATTTAATTTTTCTTTGCGTGTCCATAAATTTTTACTTGAAAATTTTTAGGTGGTGTTGAATAAATAGTGTATAAATATTTTAAGCTAAAAACTAAGGAAAAAAGCGGCATTTCCCAGCGCCTGCTGTAACGTTGGATTATTGGCGCAAACGGACGTGGTGAAATGTTTAATTACTGAAAAGTTTAACGCGAGGCGCACAAATGCCGCAATGTTTTCTTTTGCTTCTTTTCTTTTGCGCCAAAAGAAAAGTAGTTTATCAATATAAAAATTATTCAACACGACCTAGCTAAAAATTTTACTTGAAAAATACGTTGATAACGTCTTTAGCTGTGACGACGACAGTTAAAATTAAAAGCAATGCTACGCCGACGCGTTGAGTATACATTAAAGCTTTTGGGCTTAAAGGTTTGCCGCGTACTGCCTCAATTACTAAGCCGACGAAGTGTCCGCCGTCAAGCGCGGGAACTGGCAACAAATTTATTATGCCCAAGTTCAAGCTTAAAAGTGCCGCGAAGTTTAAAAGCGGTACAAAGCCCATTGTTGCAACTTGCCCAGCCATTTGTGCAATGCCGATTGGACCAGTAACTGACGCGCCCGACGGTGCTTTAAATAAGTCAATCAGCGCGTTCAACATCATTGTCAAAATGTCTTTAGTGTTGCCAACTGCCATTGTAAAGGAAGTTAAAATTCCCTGCTGTTCATAGACAACGTGATTTTGTACGCCGATTAAAACTCTGCCAGTAGATTTTTCAACAGTTGGCGTAACTTCAACTTCGCTGACTTGAGAATTTCTTTCGTACTGAATCGTGACTGGATTTTTATTTTCATCAAGCCGAATTTTTTCAGTAAATTCTTTCCACGTCGTGACGGTTTCGCCATTGACGCTTAAAACTTTGTCGCCCATTTGCAGACCTGCTAACTGCGCGGGCATATTCTCAATGACAGCGCCAAGAATCGGTTCAACGGACGGAATGGCAACACCTTCAAAACAGTATACGCCAAAGAAAATTATAATGGGCAATATAAAGTTCATAATTGAGCCAGCTAAAATTACAATCATTCGCGAAATGACAGGCTTTTCACAATAGCCGCGTTCGCCTGCTTGATTGTCGCTAGGATCCATTCCTGCAATGTCATTAAAGCCGCCAAGTGGAATTGCACGCAGTGAATAAACCGTTTCGCCGCGCCGAAATTTAAAAATTTTTGGACCGAATCCAATAGCAAATTCGTCAACGCGCATTCCAGTTAATTTTGCCGTGATAAAGTGTCCAAGTTCATGAAATAATACTAAAAGTCCGAAGACGAAAATTGCTGCTGCTAATGTTAAAAGCAAATGTTTTGCCTCCTTACAAAATTACAGTAATTGTTAAAAATCTTTTCTATGAAATTCTAACCTTAAAGCTTTTCAATGTCAAAAGTTTTTTATTTTCATTAAAAAAGCTTAATGCTATTTTAATCGAATTTGTCCCGTGAGCATAACAAATAAAAAAAACTTTGTGCTATATTGCAGTCAAAGTTAAGTTAAGTTAAATTTCATAAAGGTTTTTTTCTAGGAGGTAATAATATGGAAAAGTTTATGTGCCCACATTGTCATTCGGAACACATTCAAAAGTGCTCTATCGTTTATCAAAATGGGGCTAGCCAAATCACCACTTCAAACGGTGAAGAAGTAAGGGTTATTGGTAATGGACTTACGCAATTAGCGCAGCAAGTTGCACCGCCCGCTGAAAAAGAAACGCACTGGGGCGCTATGATACTCTGTGGTGGTTTAGCGGCTCTGTTCCTTACGAGTGGATTATTTATCGTTGGGATCATTTTAGGCTTTATAGCGCTTAATCTTTATGGAAGCAGTGACGAAGCCGCCAAGTTTAACAAAGAAAAATATCCTATACTGTACAATCAGTGGCTTAATACTTACATCTGCAATCGGTGTGGGAAT
>JAFSUE010000061.1 GCA_017445435.1 Selenomonadaceae bacterium
TCAACTGCAGGTGTCGCGCTAGCAACTTTAGCGTCCTGTTGAGCCTGTTTAGCGGCGTCAGAAATGTTGACCGCGTAGGCGTCACCAACATCAGCACTTGACACGTTCTGCCCAGATTTTGAATATGCTGCGTAAGCGGAATTTGCGCCAGCTACATTTGGCGTTGAGAACCTAAACTGCGCCGCGTTTTGCATTAAATTAACGTCCATGTCTAAAACCGTTACTGAAAACTTATAAAAAGCTATAAAAACTTTTATGTTTCATTCCTGCTTCATCGCGTCCGCTTTCATCCTAACATAAGTTAGCCACTAATCACGTTTGCTGTAACGCTCCACAGGCTTAAATTCCCCGCTAACGAACGGGTACATATTGCAAGTGTCTTTTTCGTGACGAACTTACAATTCAGCAACGTTTTGTCCTTTCATTATATTCAGCAAAAAAATTTCAAGTCTGTCTGTTCAATTCGTAAACCGTCATTGCTTGGTTTTCACTCTTGTTTACGCTGGGACACGGTGGCAGTTCCCGTTCTCGTCAACTTAATTGACCGCAACGACATCTTATGAACTACTATTTGAAACACCGACCTTATAACCGACTAATAAGGATTTTATTTTTATCACCTTCTTTATTAAACTTTTTAACTTTCATTTGAATGTTGATAGCTTCTTAAAACTTTGAAAAAAAATTTTATCTTAGTGCCGCCTAAAAATTTTGACGACACATTTTAAGCCATAAGCAACTGCGCCAAACTCAAGCGCTGTTCTTCCTGCAAAGCCGTTTGACCGTCAGGCGTTGGCGGTGCGGAATAATCAGGCGTAACGACCAAGTGCGGCTTTATTCTCAATTCGTCAGTCATTTGACCATCTTTGTACGTGACAATGCGTAAAGTTCCGTCTGGCATAATTCGCCTTAGCGTTTCAATCATGCTCATAGAATTGCCGTCACTTGACGTTGTCTCCTGTTGGTTAGAATAATTGTTAGCGGAATTATCCTGCGCGTTATCCATTTCGGAATCAACTTCAGCAATTTTTTCAGCCAAAATTTTCGCGTAGTCAGATGATTCACCGACGACGTTTCCAGCGGCAATGTTATTCAGCGCGTTGGAATCAGTGATAACCGTACTTTGCGCCATACTTGCAATTAAATCTGTCGTCGCGTTAATGTTCCAAACTCCCATAACTTTTAGCCTTCTTTCTACAAAATCTTAGAAAATCCTGCTTAACCGTTTATCGAAAATTTTTCTGTACCGCTTAATTTTTACTGCGCCAATCCTTAAATTTTTGCAGTGAAAAAATATTTTGAGTTAATCTTTCAGCGTCAAGTGAACAGTAAAAATTGTTTCGCCGTCGTTGGAAGAAAAATTGCCAAGTTTTACGTTGGGCGTGACGTTAGTTTTCAGGCGGCTAACGTAATTTTTAATTTCGTCAGGATTATCGGCAACCCCTTCAAGTTCAATGTCATTGTCGGAAAGATTTATTTTAGTCAAATAAGTTTTGCCGTCCGCAATTTTGCCGAGCTTGACTAGCGCATTAAAAGCTGGTACAGAGTTAGACTGCGCGGCGCAAAGTTCATTTAGACGTTTCATTTCAGAAATATTTTCGTCGATAAAATTTTTCAAGCGCAATTCGTCATCACGTTCAGCGATAACGGCGTTAATTTTTTCCAACTGCGCGGCGGCGTTGTAGTATTGGTAGGAAGTTACGATAGAAATTCCTACAAGTGCGAAAAAAAATAGCGCCACGATAGCGGCAGAAATTTTTTTATAGTTCCACGTGTTTAAATGTTCGTGTAGGAAGTTGGGAGCTTTTTTAGTTTTGACAACTTCGGCGACGAAGTCAGCGTATTCAATCGGCTTGACTAAATTTATTTGAGTGGAAATTTCTTCTGGCTTAACGGTCAACGCGCAAAGTGTCATAGAATTTTTATTCCACGCGGTGACGTATTCTTTAGCGGTTGACTTTGAAATTGCCTCCATCCAAATTTCGCCGTCAGATTTTATTGACGTGTACAAAGAATCTTCGCCGACTTGCGCTATTGCCCAACTTTTAACGGCGTCTTCAATTTCATCTTTCGGAATGCTTAAAAGTTGAGTTTGAAAAGTTACTGCCGCACCTTTGCGCAGACAAAATCCCATTTTGGAAGTTTTCCAGCCGCGTTGCGAACATATGACGGAAATTTTTTCAGCAAGCTGTTCAATTTCGGAAACATCATCTTCTATAGAAAAATTTACTTCAGCTGATTCAGTTTCGCCGTTAATGTGCCGTGACAAAGTAATTTTTTCTTCGTCGTAGTACACGCCGATAACTTCGCTGTAATCTGCGCGGAAAAAATCTAAAATCACGTTTTATCCCTCAAATGCAAGTTCATCTAGTATAGCCCAATTCCCTAGCCTTTTGAATATCGGCTTGAGCCCGTACACTATCGCCTAATTTTCCATAAGCACTTCCGCGATTATAGTACGCTTTGGCATATTTGGGCTTAAGTTGAATAGCCTTTGAAAAATCATCGACAGCTAAAGAAAATTTTCCTAAGTTATAATAAGAAATTCCGCGATTGTTGTACGCGTCTGCATAATTTGGCTCAAGTTTAATAGCCCTTGTGTAGTCGTCAATAGCTAGAGAATACTTTCCTAAACTATCATAAGCAACGCCGCGATTATGATATGCCAATGCGTAATTGGGATTTATCTGCAGAGCTTTTATATAGTCGTCGATAGCTTGAACATAATTTCCTAAATTTTGATAAGCAAAGCCACGATTACAGTACGTTACTTCATCATTAGGATTAATTTTAATAGCTCTTGTGTAGTCATTAATAGCTTGAGAATAATTTCCTAAACTATCATAGACGAAACCGCGATTGTTGTACGCGCTCGCATGATTAGGATCGATTTGCAGGGCTTTATTATAGTCGTCGATAGCTTTAGCGTAATTTTCTAAATTCGTATAGATACATCCACGATTATAATACGCATCTGCATACTTAGGATTAATTTTAGTAGCTTTTGTGTAGTCGTCGATAGCTTTATCATAATTGCCTAAATTTTGATAAGAAAAGCCGCGATTGTTATACACTTCTGCATAATTAGGATTGATTTTAATAGATTGGTTATAGTCATCGATAGCCAGCGCATATTGCCCAAAACTATCGTAAGCAATGCCGCGATTGTTGTATGCTTCTGCATAGTTAGGATTGAGTTGAATAGCCTTTGTGTAGTCATTGACTGCCAGCGCATCTTTCCCCAAATTTTTGTAGGTACGCCCGCGATTATAATACGCCTCTGCGTAATTTGGATTAAGTTGTAAAGCTTTATTGAAGTCCTCAATAGCAAAAGCATAATCGCCTGAATTATTGTAGGCAAGTCCACGTTTACTATATGCTACCGCACTATTGGGATTAATCTGAATAACCTTTGTATAGTCATTGATAGCTTGAAAATATTTTTCTAAACTATCATAAGCAATGCCGCGTAAAATATAAGCGTCTGCATAATTAGGCTTAAGCTGAATAGCATGGTTATAATCTTTTATAGCTGCGTCATATTTTCCCAACTTTTCATTAGCAAGCCCGCGATTAAGATATACTGATTCAAGATTAGGATTGATTTGCAGAGCTTTTGTATAGTCTTTAATAGCTTGCTCATATTTTCCTAAATCATAATAAGTTAGTCCGCGCGTATAGTAAGCGTCTAAATATTCTGGATCGATTTGAAGGGCGTTTGTATAGTCTTTAATGGCTTGGTCATATTTTTTTAATTCAGCGTAAATTTTTCCACGCGAATAGTAAGCGCTTGAATACTTAGGGTTGATTTGTAAAATTTTTGTGTAATCTTTAATGGCTTGATCATATTCACCTAAACTTTCATAAGCAGAGGCACGCAACAAATAAGCGAGTGTATCATTGGGATTCGCTTTAATCTTAGCGGTGTAATTAGCAATATCTTCATTATCGTCAGCAAAGGCAACTGAACTTGTCATCATAAAAGAAATTACAAAGACAATCGCCGTTGAAATGATGACGCGGCAAAAAATTTTTCTTAGCATACAAACTTCCTCCTGTACGCAATTTGCAAAAATTCATTCGTCAATATTTTTCTTAGCAAGGCGAATCAATACGCGAGTTATTCTCACGCCGTCGACTTCCTCAACGTAAAAAGTATTACCTTCAAATGATTCACTTTGACCGACTCTAGGTTCACCGCCTAATCTGTCAGACAGCCAGCCGCCTACCGTGTCAACGTCTTCGTCTTCAATGTCAATTCCAAATTCGTCGTCTAAATCTTCAAGGGAAAGCATTGCGTCAATCGATACAAGATTTTCCGCGCGTTCCTCAATTTCGGAGCGTTCGCCTTCATCAAATTCATCTTGAATATCGCCAACAATTTCTTCGATAATATCTTCAATCGTGACCATACCTGACGTTCCGCCGTATTCATCGACGACGATAGCCAGTTGTAGACGATTTTTCTGCATCATCTTTAAAAGTACGCTAACATTCATACTTTCTGGTACGAAAAAAACTTTCCGCGCAAGTTTGTTCAAATCGGGATTGAACTGCTTGTTGAAGGAAAGTTTTTTAGTTATTAAATCCTTCACATGAAGAAAGCCGATAATATGATCTTTATCTTCCTTGCAAATTGGATAGCGTGTCATCTGTTCTTCACGAATCGTTTCCAAATTTTCATCTAAACTTTTGTTGACGTAAAGGCAAACCATATCTGTACGCGGCACCATAATTTCACGCACGCTTAATTCTGTGAAGTCAAAAACGTTGTCGACAAAATCAACTTCCGTATCGTCAACTAAACCTTGCTTGTGGCTTTCCTCCATTAAAAGGCGAATTTCTTCAGGATTATGTGCAACTTCGCCTTCGCCAGCCGCCGACAAGCCTAAATGATGAGATACAAAACTTGCCGTAGCGTTCAACATTATCACGAAGGGATACATAATTTTCCAAAAGATTAGCATCGGCAACGCGATTGACAATAAAATTTTTTCAGAGTTTGCGATAGCCATAGACTTCGGCGTAAGTTCGCCTAAGATTATGTGAAAGGAAGTTATAAGCGTGAATGCCAGCGCAAATGAAATTGTATGACCGAGCGTAGCGCCGAATCCTAACTCTTGAGTTATGGGCAAAATTAATTCTGCTACGAAAGGTTCACCGACCCAGCCTAAACCGAGTGACGCTAAGGTTATGCCTAGTTGCGTGACGGAAAGTGCTTCATCTAATTCGTCAGTCAATTTTTTTGCGTATACGGCGCGTTTATTGCCCTCCTGAATTAAAGTTTCCAATCGTGACGGACGCATTTTCACGCAACAAAATTCTGCCGCGACGAAAAAGCCGTTCATCGCTATTAAAAATGCTACTAGAAGAAATTGTAGCAACACGGGAACTAAGTCCACGAAAAATTTTCACTCCATTCTAGCTTTTAGCTTTTAGCTTGTAGATTTTTATAATTTTTAATTCCTTAAAATCGGCGGCGTTAAATGTTCGTCGATAATCAATCGTTCAATCGCATCAATAACTTGACGCGGCGAAATTTTTTTCTGACATTCAAACTCACGCGGCGTTCCTTTATGACGCGGGCAAGTATCTACTATGTAGTTGTACCGAATATCGTTGAAACAACCATTGCATACAAGCCGATTCGCTACACGGTACGGCGTATAAAATTCCGACCAATTTTGTGAAATGCCGCAAATCATCACGACAGGACAATTTACGGTGTTTGCAATCCATGCTAGCCCACTACTTAAGCCAATAAAAAAATCCGCGTAGTAAATCATATTCGCCCGTTCCATTAATGAAAAATTCCCAGTGAAATCTTCTGCGCCGTCAGGCTTGCGATTCACAAGGTCAAGTTTATCATCTTTACATTCAGCGTCGCGATCAATGCAAAAGACGCGGTAACCTAAACTTTTTAAATAATTTACGACAATATCCCAGCCGTTGGGATAAAGCCAACCTTTACGAACTGCGGACGCTTGAATTGAAATGCAAACATAAGGATCATTCGTGACGGGCGGCATTGTAGGTTCAAA
>JAFSUE010000062.1 GCA_017445435.1 Selenomonadaceae bacterium
ACTCCCGGAAGTCCCGGCACAATAGCAAGCACCGTTAAGACGCCCGCATTAATAAAATAAACTCTTTCGTTGCGGACAAGTTGCTTTATAAGGTCGCTGCCCAAATCGCCTTCAGCCGCCGCACGAGTTACGATTAAACCTGTTGCAGTTGAAATTAACAGCGCGGGAATTTGACTGACGAGACCTTCACCGACGGTTAAAAGCGTGTACGTTTGCAACGCGTCAACTGCCGCCATATCGCGCTGAACCATGCCGATAACGAAACCGCCCGCTATGTTGATGAACATAATTATAATTGCGGCTATTGCGTCGCCTTTTACGAACTTTGACGCACCGTCCATAGCGCCGAAAAAGTCAGCTTCACGCTGAATTTTTTCACGCCGAACTTTAGCTTCCGCGTCATCAATCGCGCCTTGATTCAAGTCCGCATCAATCGCCATTTGCTTACCGGGCATTGCATCCAACGTAAAACGTGCAGAGACTTCCGCCACACGCTCTGAACCTCTCGTTATGACGATGAAGTTGATGATAACCAAGATTATAAACATTATGAAACCGACGACCGGATTACCGCCGACGACGAAGTTACCAAACGCCGTGATGACTTCGCCCGCGTAACCGTTCAGCAAAATTAATCGCGTCGACGAAATATTCAGCGCCAATCGAAAAAGCGTTGTCACCAAAAGTAGCGAAGGGAAAACAGATAGATCCAGCGCCTCTTCGTTGTAAATCGTGCTCATGATTACGACAAGCGCTATTGTGATGTTGAAACAAATTAAAACGTCCAACAGCGCGGTAGGCAACGGAATAATCATCATTATGACAATCATTACCAAAGTGACCGCAATTATTACGTCGCTGTATCTTTGTATGAACGAGCCTATACCAATCGAATCTTCTTGAAATGTTTCGTTTTCGGGTGCGGGCATTTTGTCACTTCCTTCGACAAAAATTTTCGACAAAACCTTAAATTAATTAAAAATTAAGAATGAAGAATTAAGATTTTTTGTGGCAAAAGAAAAAGTAGTTTAAACGTTATTTATCAACACTTCTTAATTATAAAGTAAAAAAATTTTTATCACAATACATTATCGCAAAAAAATCTTAATCGCCAAATAAAATTTTTGTGGTAAAATATTTTAAGTGATCAGTGATCAGTGATCAGTGAATAGTTACTAATCACTGACCACTAACCACTGGCAACTAAGAAAGGATTGATTAAAATGTTGACGCCGAAGGAAGAATTTATCGTCAATGGCATTTATAATGAATGGCTGAAAAAATCCGTCGACTTGATAAATGATTCGTTTGGACTGACTTTTCCCGAATCAACGCGGCTAAAACTTAATTTCATCAATGATAAATCGTCGAGCTATTCGGTGACGGCTGATTATTCGCAAAGTGACGACGCCGACTTGGAAATTAACGTCAATATGTTTAAGTGGCTAAGCATTGACGAAAAGGACGTGAACGGCAGCGGCTTTGACAACATTTTTGCGCACGCCTTGACTCAATCCGTTACGCAGGCGAATATCGGCAATTATAATCACTTGCCGAGTTGGTTTGTCGAAGGCGCGGCGGAATTAATTATCGGCGGCGATTCAAGATACAATGAAATTCGCGAAATTCTAAAAAGCGGCACTTTAAACTTAAATTCTTCAGATTACGCCGAAAATTGCGCTTTAGGTTATATGCTTCTCCGATATTACGCGAAAGAAACTTCTGCCCACACATTTGAAACGCCGCTTGAAGTGATGAAAAAATTAATGGATTCTCTTAAAGAAAATAACAGTCTTATCGGCGCGATAAATTTTACGTCGTTGGGTACATTCGCGAATGTCGAAAGTTTAATTGACAGCTTTAAAAATCTTGTTGCGGACGC
>JAFSUE010000063.1 GCA_017445435.1 Selenomonadaceae bacterium
ATGCTAGTAATTACAAGTGCGCCCGCGTCAAGGTTGCCCGCATAAGTCAAGTTGGAACTTTGAGTAGCTGGCATAGTCTTACCAGCACGAATGACGATATTTTCAGGTACAGCAGAAGTTGAAAGTGTGCCGTCGATAGCATTCCAGCCTTGCACGTAGTAACCACTGCCAGGCAGTACGTAGTTACCATTGGCGTCGAACTCAAAAGCGCCGTCGCGTGTAAAGAAAGTGTCAGTACCTCTTTTGAGAACTAAGAAACCGTTGCCCGAAAGTGAAACGTCTGTATTTTTGCCAGTCGCTTGAGCAGAACCGTCAGTCATAAGCATATCGATACTGGACACTGCCTCACCTAAACCAATTTGTCGTGGGTTAGTACCACCAGTAGTTGCACTAGGTCGAGACGCGCCGTAGGAAGTCTGTGAAAGCATATCAGAAAATGTGACGCGGCTGGATTTAAAACCGATTGTGTTAATGTTAGAAATATTGTTCCCGATAACGTCCATTCTGGTTTGATGTGACTTAATGCCCGAAACGCCGGAATAAAGGGAACGCATCATAATAATCACCTACTCCTTTACTAATTCGGCTTGTTGCCGATGGGTCAGATTTTATACGACGCTCCATGTCAAAATCAAGCGCTACTTAAAAAATTCCGTTTGCCGAGCGAGTCTGACCTAAAACTTTTGTGAATCAATTTCAAATTTAAGTTCACTTGTTTTAATATATCGGATATTGATATTTTCAACTTAAGAAAAATTTTTGCATTTAATGCTGTTACTAAATTTAAACGTTATAAAAAATTTTTTATTATTAAACTTCTTTTCTTTTGGCGCAAAAGAAAAGAAGCAAAAGAAAACATAGCGGCATTTGTGCGCCCACGATTAGCTTTTCAGTAAATTAAGCCATACACCGCGTCCTATTTGTTGCGACAATCCAACGTTACAGCGGCGCTGGGAAATGCCGCTGGTTACCGTATTTTTACAAATTAAGCGTCAAGTCTGCAAAGTCAATCACTGCTTGCCGATGTGTCGCAATTATGATTGTCTTACGCAGAGAAAATTTTTTCAGCAAATTTAGCACGCGCAATTCGTTTTCGGCGTCAAGTCCTGCCGTCGGTTCGTCCAAAATTAAAATCGGTACGTCTTTCAAAACTGCGCGGATTATTCCCAAGCGTTGAAGTTGTCCACGACTTAATTTTTGCGTCGATTGTAAATTTAGCGGCAAGTTCAGCGCCGTTAAAAGTTCATGAAGTTTGGACGTGTCAAGTTGGTTAAACATTGAAAAATTTTCCGCCAATGTGCCGTCGAACAGGTGCGGAGCTTGCGGCATATATGAAATTTTTGAAAGGAATGATTCACGTTGCATTTTCGACGTTGGCAGGTCGTTTAAATATATTTCGCCGTTCGTCGGTACGTTCAAGCCCGCTAAAAGTTTTAGTAGCGTTGACTTGCCGCAACCCGATTCACCAATTAACGCAGTGACTTTACCAGCTGGAAATTTTAAATTGACGTTTTGAAGTGTCGGACGAAATTTTTTAGGGTACGTGAAAGTTACGTCGTCGACAAAAATTTCAGGCGGCATTAAAATTTTTTCAACCGTACCAACTTTTTCCGCAGGTCGTGACAAAAATTTTTGTAGCCGTTCATACGCTGATTTTGTCGAAACTGCGACGTGGAAGGCGACGCCCAATTTTCTAATCGGCAGAAAAAATTCTGGCGCGATTAACAATAAAAATAAAGCCGCGTCAAATTCTACGCTACCTGCAACTAGCCGAAGTCCTAGCGTGACGGCTACTAGCGCAATGCTTAACGTCGTGATTAGTTCCAGCGCGAATGATGACACGAAGGCAAATTTCAAAACTTCCAGCGTTGCGGCGGAAGATTTTTCAGACGTTGCCTTCAATTTTTCAGCGGCAAAATTTATTCGTCCAAATATTTTTAGCGTCGTCACGGCAGATAAAATTTCGCGGAATTCGCCGTTTAACTTTTCTAACGCTGAAAGTGCACGTAAATTTTTTTCAGCCGTAACCTTGCCGATTAAGTACAACAGAAACGGCGCTATTGGCAACGTGACAAATAAAATTGCCGCCGTTAGTAAATCTGTAGCCGCCGCGCAGATTAAAAACAGTGGCAGTAAAATTATTGTCGCCGCGATATTCGGTGCAACTTTCATGAAAAATTCGTCGAGTGTTTTAACCGTGTCAAAAATTATCGTTAAAAGTTCGCCGCTTGAAAGTTCACGCTGAAAAATTTCTTCGTGCAAACTTTTTCGCGTTGACGTTTGAACTTTGACTGATAAAGCTAAAAATTTTTTCGCGCTGACGTTTGAAATTAAAATTCGCGCAGTCCATACAAAAAAAATTTCGCCAAAACATTTTAGTGACGGCGAATTTACAAGCAATACTAAAATTTTCGCGGCAAGTAAAATTAAAATGCCTTCGACGAATTTGCACGCGGCAATTTCAATACAAATTTTTTTATGGCGTCTTACAAAGTTTATAATCTTCGACATAAAATCTTCCTTAAGATTTTAAAAAGCCCAAGCGTGAACTTGAGCTGTTAATTTCTTTATGGTGGAGATGAGGAGAATCGAACTCCTGTCCGAAAATGACGTTACCCAGCTTTCTCCGAGCGCAGACGGTGATTAAATCTCAATCGTTACAAGTTCGCCGACAACCTTGCAAAAATCCAGTGTCGTGAAATTTTCCGAATCGCTACGACACACTTGCAAAACGGTATCTCGCTTTGACCTCTGATTACGACTTAGCGAGAAGTCAGCCGCCAGAGGTAGCCTACGCGGCTAAAGCGTACTCTTCGTTCGCTTTTATTTTTAAAAAGTTTTCCCCTTACTAAATCGGTTCGAGGAACCCGATGCTCGCTTACCAAATCCCATGCATCCCCGTCGAAACCATTACATCCCCTTATTAGGTGTTAGCTTTCAGCTTTTAGGTGTTAGGATTTTTAAGTTTGAAAAGTTTAGCATAAGAAAAATTTTTTGTCAATTCCATAAGCTCACGGCAAGGCAGGAATTTCTTTAGCAACGGCTGAATCGTGAATCAATTCTTCAATGCGCTGATCAAGTACAAGTTCCTGCTTATGCAAACTTTCCGCCGTATCAAATGCCGCTGAATTATCTTCCAACAAGCCGCTTGAATAAAATTGCCAAGCTTGAATCGTAACGGCAGTTGATTCTTTGCGCAAATTTGCCAAGTACGCCGCGCCCTGCGGTACGGGAATTTCATTCAATTCAGCCTGCCTAGCACTCAACATTGGAATTATAGTTTGGTTAATGTACTCCGCAATTTGAATGCGCCGATCTTCCGACATAATCCCTGTTGAAGTTTGTTGCAGGTACGCGAAAGTTGATTGTTCATTCAAGAAAATATCGTTGTACTTGTCGACAATTTCGCTTGTAGCGTCAATGTAATTTGCCAGCTCTTCTTTCAATGCAG
>JAFSUE010000064.1 GCA_017445435.1 Selenomonadaceae bacterium
AACAAGTTGTACGAGTTCAATTTGTCCGCCGTACGCTTGAACAATTTTTGCTTCGGGCAACGTCTCAAGCGTATAGTCGCCGCCCTTTACGTAAATATCGGGCTGAAGTTCCGCGATAAGATTTTCCGCCGTATCTTCGCCGAAAAAAATAACGTAGTCAACCGCCTTCAAGCCGAGTAAAACTTCTGCGCGGTCATCTTGATTATTTATCGGACGACTTGCGCCTTTCAACTTTCTAACAGATTCGTCTGTATTCAAACCAACTATTAACACGTCGCCAAAACTTTTAGCCGTCGTTAAATATCGGACGTGTCCAACGTGCAAAATGTCAAAACAGCCATTCGTGAAGACAATTTTTTTCCCTTGAAGTTCACCGCGCAGATTGGAAATTTTTTTTCTGTCAATCAACATTTTTTTCACCAACTTCTTGTGCAAAATTATTCAGCGCTTTTAAAAGTTCCTTATCATTTACCGTTGAAGTCCCAAGTTTGCGAACTGCAACGCCCGCCGCGTAATTTGAAATTCGCGTGGCATTTATCGGCTCTGCGCCTGCCGTCAAACTTAAAATAAATGCTGCAACGCAAGTATCGCCAGCGCCGCTTACGTCGAAAACTTCACTTTTATCAGTAACTGGAATGTGATGAACTGCGCCGCCGCGTTCAAATAAACTCATTCCCAATTCGCCGCGCGTTATCAAAACGCCATTTGCATTTAGCGTCGACAAAAGTTTTGTCCCCGCGTCAATCAGCGCCGCCATATCATTTATTTCAGTCTTCACGAACGCCGCCAATTCAGAATCATTTTGTTTAGCGTAACCAATGCCGTCAAACGCGCCGATGTTGTACCGTGAATCGACCATACTGGGAAGTTTACTTTTGCCCGCGTGACGAATTATCAACTTTTTCAGCGAATCGGTAATTGTTCCCGCGCCGTAGTCACTCAAAATAATTCCGTCGACTTTCGGCAAAATTTTATCAAGATGTCCAATAAGTTTAGCCTCAACTTTTTTACATAGCGGCTCTTTACTTTCGCGGTCAATACGTACAATTTGTTGACTAACCGTCGCCCTACCGCCAGCAATTATTCGCGTTTTTGAAATTGTCGGTCGTGATTTATCTGTAACGACGCCTTCAACGTCGACTTTATGTTCTGTCAAAATTTTTTTCAAACTTGTACCGTAATCGTCCGCGCCGATAACTCCTACCGCGTAAACTTTGCCGCCAAATGCCGCCGCATTCGCGATAACGTTAGCCGCGCCACCAGCTACAATTTTTTTTCCAGCTTCTTCCAAAATTAAAACGGGAGCTTCCCGCGAAATTCGGGAAATGCGCCCGTCTAAATACACGTCAGCGATTAAATCACCGACGACTAAAATTTTTTTACCGTGAAAATTTCTTACGATATTTTTCAGATTTTGCAATTCAATCACCTTTTTTAGTTAGTAGTTAGTAGTTAGTAGTCAGTAGTTAGTAGTTTTTACTACTCACCACTTACTACTAACTACTCACTATTCAAGGATAAAAGGGAGCTACATCAAGTGCGGTTGATTCGTCGAAATTTGCGGCAATGTTGAAGTTTTGAACGGCTTGCCCAGCCGCGCCTTTAACAAGATTGTCAATAGCCGATAAAATTATAACTCTGCGCGTCCTTTCGTCGAAGTGCCACGCAATATCGCAGTAATTTGAACCGCGTACAAATTTTGTTTCAGGATAAGCATTGCGACCGAGAAGGCGAATAAATTTTTCAGCGCCGTAGAAATTTTGAAAGACTTCGTCTAAAATTTTTTCGTCAGCGTCATCTTTAAGTTTAGCGTAGCACGTAGCCAAAATTCCGCGTGACATTGGTACAAGGTGCGGCGTGAAATTTATCGTGACATTTTCGCCGCTTAAATCTGAAAGCGCCTGTTCAATTTCTGGCGTGTGACGATGATGAGCAACATTATAAGCTTTGAAGTTGTCGTAAAGTTCGGGGAAGTGGTTACCAAGTTTTGGACTTCTGCCAGCGCCGCTTACGCCTGACTTTGCGTCCACAATAATTGTGTCAACGTCGACCAAATTATTTTTCACGACGGGAGCAAGCGCCAATATGGACGCCGTAGTAAAGCAACCAGCATTGCCGATAATTTTAGCCGTGCGAATTTTATCGCGGTAAAGTTCCGCCAAACCGTAAACCCTCTGCGCGGTAGTATGGGTATGTTGAACTTTGTACCATTTTTCGTAAATCGTCACGTCGTCGAAACGATAATCAGCGCCCAAGTCAATAATTCTTGCAGGAAGATTTTCAAGCTTTTTGCCAACGTCCATAGCGTGACCGTGCGGCAGTGCAATAAATACGAAGTCACTATCAGCGCCAATTTTTTCAATGTCACGAAGACTTTCAAGCGTCATATCGCAAATTTTAAAAAAGTGCGGGTACAGTTCAGAAATTTTTTTGCCCGTGTGACTTTCAGACGTTATGTGAACAATTTTTACGTGTGGATGACGTTGAAGAATTGCTAAGAGTTCAGCGCCCGCGTAACCAGTAGCGCCGATTATGCTGACTTTTGTTAAAGTATTGCTCAAGTGATACATCAATCCTTTCAGTTTTAGTTAGTAGTAAGTAGTAAGTAGTGAGTAGTGAGTAGTTATTCGTCTTTAAATATAGAAATAACCCTATTAAGCATCTTGGCTACTTCGGTACATAATTCTAAAGCGGTTACTATTTCAGATTTTTGCAAGTAACCCAATTCTACGCAAAGTAATAACTGCGTTTCGACTTCTGAACGTGAGCCACGCGCAATATACAAAAAGCGCAAATATTCTTTTGCTGAACCTCTGCCATTACCTTCTGCAATGTTTGAAGGTATTGAAACTGCGGCACGTCTTAACTGATTTGTTAAGCCAAAAAGTTCGTCCTTAGGAAGTTTTTTTGTTACGCGATAAACTTCAGCCGCTAACTTCATCGACTTTTGCCAAACAGTAGATTCTTTAAAATTTTTTATACCCATAATCACTACCTACTACTAACTACTAACTACTGACTACTGACTACTTACTAACTAAAAAACTCCTCACCAAAACCGTACTTTTCAATAACGTAGTCAATATCTTTGTCGCCGCGTCCACTCAAATTTACAAGAATTGATCCAACGTCGCCTTCATTTGCACGGCGCATAGCGTAAGCAACGGCATGTGAACTTTCAAGCGCGGGAATAATTCCTTCATAACGGCTAAGTTTGAAGAAAGCGTCGACTGCGTCTCTATCGCTAGCAACGTCATATTTCACGCGTCCAACTTCGCGTAAAAATGCGTGTTCAGGTCCAACGCTAGGATAGTCAAGACCGCTGGCGATTGAATAAACTGGCGCAGGTTCACCGTTAGAATCTTTTAACATAATGCTATCGAAACCGTGCATTACGCCTTCTTCGCCGTAAGTCATCGACGCCGCATTGTCACCGATTTTTTCACCGCGTCCCATTGGTTCAACGCCGACAATTTCAACTGGATCATTTATGAACGGTAAAAACATTCCGATTGAATTTGAGCCGCCGCCTACGCAAGCCGTTACAACGTCTGGCAAAAATCCCATCATATCTTTGAACTGTTCGCGTGCCTCTTCACCAACTACCATTTGAAAATCTCTAACCATCATAGGAAATGGATGAGGTCCAACAGCAGAGCCTATGCAATAAATTGTGTCTTTGTAATTTTCCATATAATCTTCAAAGGCAACGTCAACGGCTTCCTTCAAAGTTTTTTGACCGCGATCAACGCTGACAACGTTAGTTCCTAAAACTTTCATTCGTGCAACATTCGGCGCTTGCTTGGCAACGTCAACTTCGCCCATGTAAATCGTACATTCAAGCCCGAAAAACGCCGCCGCCGTTGCTAATGCTACGCCGTGTTGACCTGCGCCAGTTTCAGCGATAATGCGTTTCTTGCCCAAAAATTTCGCCAGCAAACCTTCACCCATGCAGTGATTAAGTTTGTGTGCGCCAGTATGGTTTAAATCTTCGCGCTTAAGATAAATTTGGCAACGACCGTCACCAAGTTTGCGGCTAAGTTTTTCGCAGTGATAAACTGGCGTAGGTCTGCCTTGAAATTCGCGGCGAATACGGCGGAGTTCACTGATGAATTGTGACGAATGGCAGATTGTCAAGTAAGCGTTATTAATCTCCTCCATTGCCGCCACTAAATGTTCTGGCAAGTACGCGCCGCCGAAACGTCCGAATCGTCCATCTTTCGACGGATAATTTTTCAAATACGTTGAGTAATCCATAAAATTTTTACCTCCATTGTAGCTTGTAGGGTTTAGCTTTTAGCTTGTAGAAAAAACTACTAACTACTCACTACTCACTACTAACTAATTTATTGATAGCATTGCGACCTTGAAAGTAGCCATGCAAAATCGACCTAACAAATAAAGTATTTTCGCCGAATCGCGGTTCAATCGCCCGCGTAATTTCATTTAGCGCCCACATTGCCGTATCGTCATCAATCTTGAAAAACGGCGCTAAGCAACTGTCCATTGCACCATCAATTTGATAAAAAATAAATTCTGACGTGAACAAAGGATCATTCAGCGGTTCAAGTTTTTTGACAAGATAGTCACAAAGATTTAACATAGACTGAATATTTTTGTAAGCGCGGCTGACATCGTGCGACGCCGAACTATCGAACTTACGCCAAATATAAAATGGAAAATCTACCTTGACAATGTTGCTTGTCAAATAAAATACGTCGACCGTAAAGAAAACATCTTCTGCAACTTCGGCGGGAAATCTTATTTTGTTGTCGACAATAAATTTTCTGCGGTAAAGATAACACCATGGGGCAACGTGTACGCCATCTAAAACCATTTCATTCCAAAGACGTACTTTGACATTTTCAGAAACAGGCGCGGGGAATTTCAACTGAACTTTGCTTAATTTTGTATTGCTAGCTTGGCTAATGTCTACGAAGTCGGGGCAAATGTACCAGCTAGTTGTCGTGACGGCGTCCGCGTGGCTTGTATCGGCAACTTTCACTAAACTTTCAAATGCTTGTGGTAAAATTATATCATCGTGATCCATGAAAAAAATATACTCGCCTGTCGCCGCGTCAATTCCAACATTTCGCGTAGCGCCAGGATAACCAAGATTTTTTTCAGTCTGCAAAATTTTTATTCTATCGTCACGAAAACTTTTCGCCACTTCCAAAGTTTTATCTGTCGAGCAATCGTCAACTAAGATAAGTTCAAAATCTTTTAAAGTTTGTCGAAGGATTGACGTTAAAGTAACGTCTAAAAATCTTTCGGAATTGTACAGCGGGACAATGACTGAAACTTTTGGCATAAATTCATCCCCCTATTAAAATTTTCGCAGATTTTATCATACGTTATAACATTTTACAAGAAAACTTTTAATTAAGTCGTGAAGGCTTTAAATTTATTTGAGAAGGTGATTTTAAATTGGACATTGAGTATTTAATTTGGCTACAAAATCTGCGCGGCAAAGTCGGTGAAGGCGTTGAAGAATTTTTTACACTATTTACTGATGGTAGCATGGCGGCAACGTTAATTTTGTCGGCAATAATTTTTTGGTGCGTCGACAAAAAGACTGGCAAGTTTTTATTATTAGTTATGGCGTTCAGCCGAATTTGCAACCAAATTTTGAAAAATACTTTTTGCGTCTATCGTCCGTGGATTTTAGATTTGAACGTACACCCAGTGCCGTCTGTAATGAATGAGGTTACCAGTTATTCATTCCCAAGCGGTCATGCCAATGTATCAACGGCAGTTTACGGCGGCATTGCTTATCGGTACGGCAAAAAATTTCCGCTGATAGCTTTTTTATGCGTTGCGACAATTTTATTGACGGCGCTTTCAAGAAATTTTTTAGGTGTCCACACGCCGCAAGATGTTTTAGTTGCAATGTTTGTAACTTTTTTTATGATAATTTGCGTTGATAAACTTATTCCGCTGATTGACGGCGACGAACACAAAGAAAAGTTTATCACAATCGCGGGAATGATTTTTGCGGTAATTGCGATAGCCTACTTTATGTTAAAGTCTTATCCTGTCGATTATCTTGACAGCAAAGTCATAGTCGAGCCGCAAAATGCAATTAATGACGCGATAGGGAGTGTTGGAACTTTCACGGGAATTTTAATCGGTCTTGAATTGGAACGGCGATTTGTAAACTTTAAAACGAACGTGAACTTTTCATTAAAAATTTGCCGCTTAATAATCGGCGTCATATTCATTGCGGCGACAAACTTTTTATTAATTCCCGAACTCAAGCATTTAGATTTAGGGGCGATAGAAAAATTTTTGCGCTGGTTTTTAACGTACTTCATCACAATATTTTTAGTGCCGCTGGCATTTTCACAATTTGAAGGGAACTACCACGTCAAGCAAATTTTTCCCGCGACTTAAAAAGCTGTCGGTAAACTAAAACTTTATAAAAATATTTTATATTAAATTACTTTTTCTTTGGCGAAAATTTAGTGAGTAGTCAGTAGTTAGTAGTCAGTAGTTTAAACGTTTCACCAGCGTCCAATTCCACAGGGCGCTAGAAATGCCGCTTAATTACCACTATTTTTTAATTTGAAGTTACTATGTAGTTATTCAACACTGCCTATTAAACGTCAAGCAAATTTTTCCCGCGACTTAAAAGCGCCGTCCGATTTATTTTAGCCGCAAGCACTTCGACGTTTAAGCCGCATTCATCACGCAGAACTTTTAAAATTTCAATCGGCTTGACTGTACCGTCTTGCTTAATCTTCACGCCAAAATTTATTTTCAAGCCGCCGTCAACATGCGCGACTTTGACAGATTCAGCCATTAAGCTTTTAACTTCAATTTCACGGGATTTTTTCGGCGTCACGCGATTATAAAAAATTTTCTGCGCGGAATTAAATTTTTTCGCCGCCAATTCAGCAACGCTAAAATCTTCGTCGAACGGTACAAAAATTTCATAGCGTGAAAAATCTACCAACGCCGTCAATGCGGGAGCTTTGGCGGAAATTTTTTTTATGCGTACAATTTCAGCGCCAGTCGGCAACTGCGCGTTTAACTTCGCCATAACTTTTGCCGCGTCAACATTTGCCGCCAATACGAAGTCAACGTATTCAGTGTCACTAGTCACGCCTACGCCCAGCGCCGTTGCAAATGAAATTTTCAAATGCGGGTTAAAGCCCTCTGAATACGCCGCATGAAGTCCTGAACGTAACAGTGCCTTTCTGAAAACGTCGACGTATTCCAAGTGAGAAAGGAAAGCTAATTCAGCGCCTTTCCTAATTTGCACGCGGTATATTGTATCTTGTTTAGGCGTTGAAGAGTGTCCGCTAAGACTTAATATAACTTCCCGCTTTTCTCTTGAATAGTCAATAACATTAACGTCCAAGTTACCGCAGACGCCACAACCTACGCAATTTATCCAGCGACAATCGTAAGTAATTTTTCCTTCTTGTGATTTTTCCCATTCCGCCACTAAAAAATTTTTACTGACGCCAGGCGACGTATGATCCCACGCTAACGGTTCATAAATATTTCTGTCACGCTCATTAAAATATTTCGCGTCAACGTTGCATTCGTCAAACGCCTTTTGCCACGCGTCGAAGTTAAATAAGTCTGACCAGCCGTCGTACTTTGCACCATTTCGCCACGCTGTCTCAATAACTTTAGAAAGCCGCCTATCACCACGCGCAATAATTCCCTCAAGCACAGAAACTTTTGCGTCGTGATAGTTATAGTTAATCGCCTTGTCACGAATCAAGCTTTTCAAAAATTTTTGGCGGCGTTCAAATTCAGCAAGGGAAATTTGCCCGTACCATTGAAACGGCGTAAAAGGTTTTGGCACGAAACAAGCCACGCTTAACGTAACTTTCACGTCACGGCGATTTGTAATTTGGCGGTACAAGTCCACAACTTTTTGGGCAAGGTCTGCAATGCCCGCAATATCTTCGTCCGTTTCGGTAGGAAGTCCCATCATAAAATAAAGTTTAACCGTCTTCCAGCCTTTTTCAAATGCCGCCGCGCAGGCGTTAAGTAAATTTTGTTCAGTAACATTTTTGTTAATTACGTCACGAAGGCGTTGAGTTCCAGCCTCTGGCGCAAAAGTTAAACCGCTTTTACGTACGGCTTGAAGTTTTTCGGCAAGTTCAACCGAAAAACTGTCAATGCGCAATGACGGCAGGGAAAAATTTACATGCCTTTTAGCCAAATAGTACATCAACCAATCGACAAGACAGTTAAGTCTGGAATAATCCGCCGAACTTAGCGACGTTAAAGAAATTTCATCATAGCCAGTCCTTTCAATCAGATTCAACGCATAATCAACTAACGTTTCTACTGAACGCTCACGAACAGGACGATAACACATTCCCGCTTGACAAAATCGACAGCCGCGCGTACAGCCGCGAAAAAGTTCCAATGCAACGCGATTGTGGACAATATCTATAAAAGGCACGATTGGATGTTCCACGAAAGGTACGGCGTCTAAATCTTGCACGACGCGCTTATAAATCGTTGTCGGTGCGGCGCTATCTAATTTTTTCCAGCCGATAAAATTTTTGTCGTCGTAAATCGGCTCGTAAAAACTCGGTACATAAATTCCATTGACGCTTAAAAGTTTTTTAAGAAAGCCTTGACGCCCGCCAACTTTCCCTGAATTTTTCCACGCGATAAAATTTTCAGCTACTTCATTTAAAATTTCTTCGCCTTCACCTACGACGAAGAAATCAAAAAATTCCGCGATAGGCTCAACGTTGTAGACACAAGGTCCGCCGCCAATTACAAACGGTTCATTGTCTGTACGGTCAACTGCGCGGAGTGAAATTCCTGCCAAGTCCAACATATTCAAAACGTTGGTGAAAATCATTTCGTACTGCAGGGAAAAGCCGAATATGTCAAAATCTTTCACGGCGCGTTTAGACTCCAACGCGAAAAGCGGAATTGAACGTTGCCGCATTTCATCTTCCATATCAATCCACGGCGCGTAAACTCTTTCGCAAAGTGTATCTTCGCGTTCATTCATTATCCCGTACAAAATAGACAAGCCTAAATTCGACATACCAACTTCGTACACGTCGGGCAACGCTAAAACAATTCGGCAAGCTACGTCATCCCATTTTTTTTTGACGATGCCAAATTCGCCGCCAGTGTAGCGTACAGGTTTCGTTACTTTTTGCAAAACTTCATAAGGTAAATTAATTTTCAAAAAAATTCTCTCCCAAAAAAAATTTAGTTATGACTTTTCAATCACATTGATTTTCAAAGTTAAAAAACATTGATATAATGATAAAAATTTTAAGTTTGTAAGTCAAGGACGGTTGAGTTAATGAAAACAGTTAAAATTGTTGCGGCACTGTTAATCGTCGCGTTATTCGTTGTGATTCATTTAATAGCGCCAGATTTTTTGCCAGAAATTTTTGATTTACTTTCGCGCGGCGATATAAAGGAAACAGCGGAGTACATAAAAAATTACGGCTCAATGGCCGTCGTATTCAGTTTTTTGTTGACGCTTTTTGTAAACGCGCTAGGCTTTCCACCAGCAATAATTTTTTCTACGGCGAATACGTTAATCTTTGGAATTTTTTGGGGGATAACATTATCAGTCGTCGCTGAAACAGTCGGCGTCACGATAAGTTTTTTACTGCTTAGATTTTTTTTCCGTGACACCGCGCAGAAGGTTATTGCCAAAAGTAAATTTTTAAAGTCGATAGATCATTACAGTTCGGAAAAAGGTTTTGTCGTAATGTTAATTGCGCGAATGGTGCCGTATTTGCCGAGCGGACTTTTAAACGCCGTCGGTGCACTTAGCGCGTTGAGTCTGCGGGATTATTTCATTGCGTCATTCATCGGCAAATTTCCTTCAACAGGCATTGAGGCGATAATTGGTCACGATATGATTGCAGGTGACGGCGATAATACGCGAATCGTCATCGTAGTAATTTTTGCGGTAATTTTAATTTTATTTGCGCTGTGGTACGAAAAGCGCGGTCATAAATTGTAAAAAAATATTTTGTAAGAATTAATTTTGCTGAAGTTGTTTAACCTGCTCTTGAAGTTGCTGGATAATTTGATTCTGTTGATAAATAATTTCATCTTTACGTCTAATATTTACGTCAAAAACATTCATTCTGCTAAAAAGAAATGCCATCAATCCAGTTTTATCTTGAACTTTTGAAAGTTCGTGTCGAATAATTTCATCAAGCTGGAAAGGTTGAACTTGCTCATAAATTCCTTTAAAATATTGTATACATTCTCTTAGCCAAATTTCCAATGCCAGATATTTTGCGTCAGGGCGTTTTTTGAAAAATTCACGTTCGCTCAAAAATTTTTCAAAATATATAAAGCCAGTGGACAAACTTTTAATCCATTTTGAAATATGTTTAACAACGTCGGTCGACTTATGAGAAATAGATTTATTATGAACGCGATAAAAATTTATTATGTTAGGAACACGAACATAATTTTTAGCTAAATATACCAAACAATAAGTAAAAATTACATCAGGAGATATAATCCCCTCTAAAGTTTTAATTTGATTTTTAGCAATAAATTCCCTACGAATAAGTTTAGACCAAACGTTTAAAATGAATCTCTTATTGTACATATCGCTTACACGTTGTAATAAATTTTCTGTTAGCAAAGTAGCTCCTTGACAAATTCTCCAGTTTGATAACTTTCAATTTTAAAATTCTCCTGCCCATCAGTAAATTGAAAATATTTTTCGCAATGCACTACATCCGCATCAAATTTTTTAGCAATAGGATAAAGTTCCTCTAAGGCAGTTTTTGTAATAAAATCGTCGCTATCAATGAAAAGAATATATTCTCCACAAGAAATGTTTACGCCTATATTTCTTGGAGTTCCTTCACCGCCAGAATTTACTTTAGAGCGCAAAAGTTTAAGTTTATCATACCCACTACTGTTGAATTCGGGCAGGTAACTTTCTACAACGTCACAGCTTTTATCCGTCGAGCAGTCATCAACAATAATGACTTCAAAGTCTTGAAATGTTTGAATTAAAATATTGTCAAGACAGTCGCAAATATATTTTTCAGCATTGTACATTGGAATGATGATTGACACGGCTGGAATTGTTTTCCTCATTAAAAAGTCTCCCTCAATAAAAAACTTCGTACAGACAAAGTCCCTGCGCTGGAGCAGTTGGCGGCGCTAAATTTCTGTTACAAGCCGCAAAGATTTCTTGAAACCTTTCAATGCTCAACCTTTCGCGTCCAACTGCTACGACTG
>JAFSUE010000065.1 GCA_017445435.1 Selenomonadaceae bacterium
AACAGCGGCGAAGATATTCACGCTAGGACGGCGGCTGAAGTTTTCGGCGTCAACGTTAATGAAGTCACGCCCGACCTTCGGCGAAAGGCTAAAGCTGTGAACTTCGGCATTGTCTACGGCATCAGCGATTATGGACTTTCACGCGATTTACGTACAACGCGGCATGAAGCGGGCGAATACATTAGCCTGTACTTTGACCGTTACCCTAAAGTAAAAAATTTTTTGGACGCAACGATTGAGCAAGCTAGAAAGTTGGGCTACGTGACTACAATGTTCGGCAGACGGCGTCAACTTCCCGCGATAAAAAATTCAAACTTTCATCTGCGCGGACTGGCTGAACGAATGGCAATGAATACGCCGATTCAAGGTAGCGCGGCTGATATTATCAAGTTGGCGATGATTCGTGCTGAAAGAAATTTGGCGCATTTGAAAAGCCGATTGATTTTGCAGGTTCACGACGAACTTGTCATTGAGACGGTGGAAAGTGAGCTTGACGAAGTTGCTAAAATTGTTCGTGACGCTATGGAAAATGTTGTGGCGTTGAAAGTGCCGTTGCTTGTCGATGTACACTACGGCAAAAACTGGACAGAGGCGAAATAGAATTAAGAATGAAGAATTAAGAATTAAGAATGAAAGGAAGTTTTAATATTAAAGTTAATACTATAAAAAAATTTGATACGCTGATTGAACGTTACCCCGCGTTGGAAGTTTGTCGCGCAGATATGACTATTGCCATTGAAAAACTTTGTGACGCCTTCCGCGCAGGTCATAAACTTATCACTTGCGGCAACGGCGGCAGTGCGTCAGACGCTTTACATATTGTCGGCGAACTGATGAAAAGTTTTCATTGTCCACGTAAAATTCAAGACTTCAAGCCTGATTTTGTACGACGCGCCGAAAAATTTTTTCCCAACGACGTGAATTATTTTAAAGCCAACTTGCAATGCGCCTTGCCTGCAATTTCGCTTGTAGGCGAAACGGCGTTGAATACTGCAGTTGCGAATGACAACGCGCCTGATTTAAATTTTGCCCAGCAACTTTTTGGCATTGGGCAAGCTGGCGACGTACTTTTAGCCATTTCGACTTCTGGCAATTCCGATAACATAATTTACGCCGTCGAAGTTGCGAAAGTTATGGGCTTGACGACGATTGCTTTAACTGGTAGACGCGGCGGCAAGTTGAAACATATTGCTGACTACACCATTTGCGCTCCTGCCGACGTGACGTACCAAATTCAAGAATATCATTTGCCGATTTATCATACAATTTGCCTTGCCGTAGAAAATGAATTTTTCGGCGACTAGGAGGAAGTTTTTATGAGCGACAAAAATTTTAGGCTGCAGGATTTACGCGCTAGGTTGTCTGCGAATCATTACAAGATGACGCCGCAACGTAAGGAAATTTTACAGATTTTCCTTGAGAATAACGCCGATCCTCACCTTAGCGCCGAAGAAGTTTACGAAGTTTTGAAGAAAAAAGATTTTGACTTCGGCTTGGCGACGATTTATCGTAACGTCGAACTTTTAAGTACGCTGGGGATTTTGTCGAAGATAAATTTTGACGACGGGCGCACGCGTTATGAGCTTGCCTCTGCTGACCCTAAAGTTCATCAGCATCATCATTTAATTTGCTTGAAGTGCAAAAAAATTTTTGAGTTTGAAGAAGATTTACTGGAAAATTTGGAAACGACAATTACCACGAAGTCTGGCTTTGAGATTGTCAACCACGAAGTAAAATTTTTCGGCTACTGCGCGGATTGCAAGGGTAAAGATAATGCGGATAAAAAATCTTAGGCTTAACAGTGACGACCAAGTCATTACAAAAATTGTCGGCGAAGTCTTACGCGCTTTTCACTTTGAGATTGTCGACGAAGATTTTGACATTGACTTTGACGACTTCCACATCTTCAACGACGTTATCGCCGATAAAGTTTTGACGCGGCTGGTTGTCAAAAAAGCTAACAGTTACAGCGTTTACAAGGCGGCTGAAGTTGTTCGACCTGAAGAAAGATTCGGCGCGGAAGTTCATCGCCTTGTTAAAAAAAATCTGTACAAAATTTTGATTGACGATTTAAAACTGCGCGGCGTACCATACGGCATAATGCACGGCGTCCGCCCTACAAAAATTATTCATCGTTGGCTTAGGAATGGTTACGGCGTGACAAGTCGTGGCGTCATTGACCGCGATAAAATTTCACGGCGTCTCCGCGCAGATTATCTTACTAGCTATGAAAAATCTTTGCTGTTGACGGAAGTTGCACTGCGCCAAATTCCAATTTTAAATTCCAGCGACGATAAAACTATCAGCGTTTACATTGGCATTCCGTTTTGCGTGACGCGCTGTCTTTACTGTTCATTTCCTTCAAACGTTTTGCCTAGCGCTGAAAAAGTTGCCGAATTTATGGAAGTTTTGACGCGGGATATTGACGCGGCGGCAAATGAAATTCAACGCTACGGTTTCAAAGTTCAAACAATTTATATTGGCGGCGGCACTCCTACAAGCTTGCCGATAAATTTTTTTACAGACCTTTTAGCCAAAGTCACGGTGGCTTTTCATAGTGACAGCGTCGAAGAATTTACCGTCGAATGCGGCAGGGCTGATACGATTGACGACGATAAAATTTCAGCGCTGAAAAATTTTCCAGTCACGCGAATTTGTGTTAATCCTCAAACTATGCAGGACAAAACTTTACAGCGAATCGGCAGACAACATACCGCCGCGCAGGTTATCACTGCCTTTGAAAAGTTGCGGCACGCTGGCGATTGGCAGATAAATATGGATTTAATTTTGGGCTTGCCTGGTGAAAATTTTGACGACGTTTTGGACAGCTTGAAAAAAGTTTTGGCGCTGAATCCTGACGACGTAACTTTACACGCGCTGGCACTTAAACGCGGTTCAAAACTTCAAACGCAACTTGCCGACGAAATTTCTACGCTTGATGATTTTGACTTGCCGAATGACGAAACGGTTAGATTTATGTCGGACACGGCTGAAAAAATTCTGCGCGGAAAATATTATTCGCCATACTATCTTTATCGGCAAGGCTACATTAGCGGCGGCATTGAAAATATTGGCTACTGCAAGCGCGGCGCTGAATGTATTTACAACGTGCAGATTATGGACGAGCGGCAAACTATTTTAGGCGTTGGCGCGGCGGCTAGTACCAAAGTTCCCGACAACGTTGCAATGCGCCTTCAAACTTCTTTCAACGCTAAAGACTTGTCGACGTACCTGCGCGACGTTGACAGATATATTGCCAATCGCGCTAAAATTTTGGCGGAAGTTTATGGTAATTAAAAAGCAAGGCATAAAATTTTCTTGCCAAAACTTTTTTTTTATGTTAATATTTTCTCATATATATAAACTTAAACGTCTAGAACGTGTCCATTTAGTCACAGGCGCAAAAAAAGCCCCCAAGACATCTGCCGAAAGATTCTTGGGGGTTGCGCCTTTTCAGGCGCTAGTTAAGCGCTACCGCGTTTCGTTATTGTCGTCATCTTCAAAGAAGTATTTGTCGACGATCTTATTCAAAATGTGCGACAAAACATTCCCGCCGACGACTA
This sequence comes from Selenomonadaceae bacterium, assembly GCA_017445435.1. Classification (GTDB taxonomy): domain Bacteria; phylum Bacillota; class Negativicutes; order Selenomonadales; family Selenomonadaceae; genus Quinella. The sequence goes on from JAFSUE010000065.1 coordinate 3,564, forward strand.
TTATCAACGTCAAGAACGTTGCCATTTACGTCACCTCCCCTCTGTTACCAGAGTGGATTTGCGGTAACGTCAATATTTTACACTATGTTAAACTTAATTAAAAGGCGGTGAAAAAATTTTGCCAACGCTAACTTGGAGCGGTAAAGACAAAGTTGTCAACTATGATTCAGTCGTACCGTTTCACGTACTCAATCATTCGTACAACTTCGGCGGCGTCACTGAAAATAAAATTATTCA
>JAFSUE010000066.1 GCA_017445435.1 Selenomonadaceae bacterium
CAATAAAACTCATGGCTGAAAGTAATCTGCCAAGATTTATTGCGCCTTTTGCGTCAAGGTTGAAAATAAAGCACAGCCCCGCTATTGTCAGTGCCGAACTTACAAATGCCGTAAAAATTACGACGAATAATAATTTTTTCTTCATCAAACTGCACCATCAATCTCAAATTGCGAATAGCCGTTAGCGGCAACGTCAGCAACTAATTCAGCGCCGCCGCTTTTAACAATTCGCCCGTGTAAAAGTATGTGCGCCTTGTCGACGGACAAACTTTTTAAAATTTGCGTGTTGTGGGTGATTATGACGCAGGAATTTTCCGCGTTATGGAATTTCGCCACGCCGTTAGAAACGATTTGTACTGCGTCAACGTCAAGCCCTGAATCTGTTTCGTCCAGCAATGCCAGTTTAGGTTCAAGCATTAAAAGCTGTAAAATTTCGTTACGTTTTTTTTCACCGCCGCTAAATCCAACGTTCATATATCGGCTAGAATATTCTTTGCCGATTTGAAGTTGTTCCATTGTGTCGTGAAGTTTTTTTCTGAACTGCAAAATTTTTACCGTTTTACCAGTCATTGCCTGTTTAGCCGTCCGCAACATATTTTCGACGGTAATTCCAGGAATTTCTTCAGGCGTTTGGAATGATAAAAAAATTCCGCGCCGCGCCCTTTCAAAAGTTTTCAGCGTCGTTAAGTCATCGCCTTCAAATTGCAACGTGCCGCCGTAAATTTCGTACTTTGGATGCCCCATTATCACGTTCATTAAAGTTGACTTGCCCGAGCCGTTAGGTCCAAGTATGACGTGAACTTCACCTTTATTGACACACAGATTAAGTCCATGCAAAATTTCCTTGCCGTCAACTCCCGCGCTTAAATTTTTTATCTCAAGCATAATTTTTCACCTCGTATTTAATTTGACCCTATCTAGCCTTCCAGCAAATCTTGACTGCGTTAAATATTTGTTTGCAATGTTTTTTTAAAATGACAATCGTATCTTCCTAATGTACCTAACAGGATTAGATGAAATAATTTGCGTAGAATAACCAGCACTTAATATATTTTTTGAATAACCTTGTGTCGCCATTTCATACATAAAATATTTTATCAAAAATTTTTACTGGAAATATTTTCCAATTTTTTGCACGTTTTCGCATCCTAACTGCCATAAGTCACTGCCTTAAAAAATACCCTCCACTTAGGAGGGCTTGATACAGTCTTAACTTCTGGATATGTTTTGCACAACGATTTTAGTACTCCCCATAAAATATTCCGCCCTTCTAAGTTTAATTCACGATAATTATCAATCAACTTTTTTTATCACTGCCATAATACTAAAGCCACAGGCAACTACTATATCATTCATGGTCATTGCGTACGCTTGCCGATATTTACTTAACCACTTGCCAAATTTTATTTTAATCACTGCCTTCAGCGTCAATTACATTGTACATATCAGAAAATTATTTGTCAAATCTGATAAATTATTATGACGTTTATAAATCTTTGTCGTGTACTTGCCCTCAGCACTATATTTAAAATTTATTTATTTCATTTACTGAATGTAACAAAAAAGCCGCCGTTACATTTTAGCTTAAAAGTAAAATGTGCGGCGACGCTGTACAAAAAATTTTCATTCAGATAGAAAAATCTAACAGTTGCCCTCTTTTTGGATCGACAGCGAAATTTTCTTCATCGTCATCATCTTGCTGTTGAGAGGCGCGGTAATAGTAACCGCCATTGCGGTTTCTGCGGTCTGGATCATCTTTAATGACGCCGCCTTCAGAATCATCTTTGTTGCGAACTTGAGATTGTTTAAGTTCATCATCTTTCTTTTGTCGATCAGCTTCAATATCTGTTTGTAAAGCGATAGCGTTATTTAAATTTTGGTGTACTTGACTGACATTGCTGGAGTTTGCAAAAGACATTTGCATTCCAACTGGCGCGAAATCTGCCATTTTAAAACACCTCCATGTACATTCTTAATTCTACATTCTTAATTCTTAATTAATTAAAACGGTCCGAGCGTAACTTCGCCGTCTTCAAGGTACATTGTACAACGTGAGTATTTCTCCTGAACATTCCTATTAACTTTGTTAATCGACAGACGAACGCCAGGAAAAATTGCCTCCTCTGCGCGTACTTTACCGTGTTTCATATCGGCAAGTTTTTCTTCCAACTCTTTAATACGCTTTTCATCACGTTTAAGTTGTCCAGCGATAGGGAATTGTGAACGCGTCAAGGCGTTAATTTGGTCAACGCGACTTTGTGGCAACGTGTTAATGTCAATCTTCGACAAAGTATTAAGCGTCTGCGTAATGTGTAAAAGTTTTTTCTTGCCTTCCTTGTAATTTTTGCAAACTTCGTGATATTCCTGCTGAAGGTTGGGATCGATACCGACGGAAACGCGCGTTACGACGTTAGCTTGATTGCCAATAAGCTTAGCTAAAACTTCCTCACCTGCAATAGCAATGCCGCCCATAAGTTGACCTTGCTTGCCGTCAAGTATAATTCTTTTGCCAGCACGTAACGTTGAATGTAGGGCAAATTTCACAATATTTATACTACCGCCAGCTTCAATTACAGCATTTTCGACAAAGCCGACGTTTACATTTTCCTTCGACTGAATTTTTCCACGTTCAGCGCCAGTTAATCCGCCGCCTACAAGGACATTTCGCCCAACAATTTCAGCGCCATTTACACTGCCGCGAATTTCAATATCACCAGTTGCCTTGACGAAAAAGCCTTGTTGAACGTCACCAGAAATTATTACAGTGCCGTCAAATTCAATGTTGCCAGTACCGACGCCAACTGAACTTTGTATTTCCAATCTTGGGTCGACGCTAATTTTATTTCCTGTGTCGACAATTTGACCGTTAATCGCCGCGACAAGTTGATTTTCGCCGATAACTTTTGTATTTTTACCAACGGGCATAGGTATGGGACGCCCATTTTGCGCGGGAACAACTTCACCATAAATATTTTTACCAGGTGTACCTTTTGTCTGCGGAATTCTAATCGCCAAAGTTTCATTCGCCTTGACAAGTACGAAAAGATTTAAATTTTTGTAGTCAACGCGGTCGTATTCGTCGACAACTGGACGCCCTTTTTCACCAAGATCAAATTTTCTATCAATGTACGCATTATCGCCAGTAATTGGGGGCTGACCCTGCGCGGCAACGTAAGGCTTGAAGTAACCATAACTGCGCTTTATTTCTTCCTCATCGATACCGTTGGTGATTCGCAAAGCTTTTAATTCATCCATAACCATATCGAAAGTTGGAAGTCTAGAACCTTTTTTCGTGTCGTAGCGAACAGTAGCTTTCATTTTATCGCGGCTTATGTCAACGATAATTCTTGCGAACGCTTCTTCAGAGTTATCAGTTTGGGCATCTTCTGAATCAGCTTCATCAGTACCAACTTTAGCAAGTTTATCCGCGCTAATTTTAATGGGGTCGGCAATTTTTTGAGCAATTCCTGATGCCTCACGAACTGTTCGTGACAACGTTGCCACGTCATAGTTTGCGACGCCGCTTTCCCGCAATATTTGGCGCATATCCGAAAGCTCAAAAAGGAGAGAATCCGCCGTGTTGGGGTATATCGTCAAATATACTCCGTCGTCTTTGAACTCGAACAAATATCCAGCGTCTTGTCCTCCCAACTTTGGATAATCGTTTGTATCCCCCACTTCGCGTCCCACCTTTCTAAAAAAAATTTTTTATAAAATTTTATCGAAAATTTTCAGCGTAATGTAAAATTTTTCAGTACAATATAAAATTTTTCAGCGTAATGTAAAATTTTCAGTGTAATTAAAAAATTTGACTGTCAAACTAAATTTTCTTTTGAACGCGCCAAATAACCGCGCATTCGGAAGATTGCTTTTGTATGAAGTTGTGAAATTCGCGCCTCACTTAAATGAAGAATCAAGCTAATTTCCTTAAGCGTCAATTCTTCGTAATAGTAAAGAGACACGACAGTTTTTTCTTTTTCTGGCAAACGGTCAATCGCACGTGCAAGGGTGTCTTTCAACTCCAAAAATTCCGCCGTATCGGAAGGGTTAGCGTCGACGGCTTCAGGCGTATCAGCTTTAATGTATTCTTCAAGGGGAATGACGGTTGCCGCGTTGCATTGACTGACAAGCGTTTGAAGTTCATCAAGGGTAATTCCAAGCGCCGCCGCAATTTCTTTATCTGTAGCACTTCTGCCTAATTCAGTTTCAAGTTGATAAACCGTCTGTTCATAGCGCCGAATTTTTTGGCGCATAGTAACGGGTATCCAATCTTTTGAGCGCAGGTAATCAAGCATTGAACCGCGTATTCTGACGCCCGCGTAAGTTTCAAATTTTACGTTGCGATCTATGTCGAATCTGTCTATTGCGTCAAGTAGACCGAAAAAACCACTGCTTAAAAGGTCGTCTCTATCCAAATGCGGCGGCAGACTTACGGCAAGCCTTCCGCAGACGATTTTTACCAACGGCAAATACATTTCCGCTAATCTATTTCTAAGTGCTACAGATTTATTGAGTTTATATTGTCTCCAAAGTTGTGTTACGTCAATTTTATTTTCGTTGCTTTCCAAAGTCGTCACCACCTTGTTTAATGCGTAATGAAGAATGCGTAATTCGTAATGATAACCTACTCACTACTAACTACTCACTACTTACTAAAAATTAAGCTTGCGGCGGCGTATTAGCTGGTGTAGGTGTAGCGGCGGCGTTATCTTCAGCAGGTTGACTTTCAACTTTGACTTGCTCCGCAAATTTTTTATGTTGCCTTTCATAAAACCAATCAAAAAGCATCAGCAAAAAATAACTTGCCGCACCCGTCATAAAAAACGCCATAAGCGCCCGCATCATTGCCGTACCGAGCCGTACAACGCCGCTCATTATTCCAGCTACGAAAACGATAACGACGGAAACCAAACTTATTATAAATGCCGTGAACATTATCGACGAATTAGTCAAAGTCATCATCTCCTAGCTTTTAGCCTTCACCTTTAGCTTACAGTACCTACAAGCTACCAGCTACAAGCTACTAGCTAATCTAAATATCTTTTTCGCCGCGATCAATCGTCTTCACTTTATAAACGCCAGTGTTAAGGTCAATTTGCACTGTCCGCCCATAATTGCCGCCTGTATCTTCTGCGATAACTTTAATTCCATTGCGCCGTAAAATATTTTTAACCGCCTCTGCATTACGAGTTCCAACGCGCATAATGTCAGTTGCATTTGCAAAGGCGAACATCTGCGCACCGCCAGCAAGTTTAGCTACAAGGCGGCTTTTCGACGCGCCCAGCCCTATAACTTCTTGCAACATAAGCGGAATACCTGTATCGGCAAATTTTGCGGGATTGTCACTAGCCCGCGCCTGTGTACTGTCTGGCAACATAATGTGGAGCAACCCGCCAACTTTCTTTTGGGGGTCGTATAAAGATACGCCGATACACGAGCCCAACCCATAGCTGATTAGAGTGGACGGACTGCGACCGACCTTGTAGTCAGCCATGCCGACTTTTATAAGGTCTGCCATAATTATTCAACTCCCACTGCCTTAATCAACGTGCCGAGTGAACCGGGATCGGGTACTAAGAAAAAGTGACCGTTAATCCCGTCGTCTTCTGCTAAAAATTCTGTTTCGATAACCATAGCTTGATCGCCCATTTGTCCAAGCTGTACTAATACGATATTTAAAATTGCGCCTGCCATATCCATTGCCAACGCGGGAATTGACGGCAACATTGAAATGTGCGTGAAGTTGAAGAATGCGTTCAAGTACGCGCCTGAAAGTATGTTTCCAATTTCCATAAGCGCTGATTCGTCCATAAAGTCCAACTTTTTCGTCGTGCCATGTTCTCTGCCCATAAGTGTATCGACAAGGTAAAACGCGCTTTTCTTCGGCATAAGGAAGAGAATATTTCCTGGCGCTTTACCGTAAACGCGAAGGAATACGCCGACAACTATTGTATCAGGTCCACCTACAAGATCAGGTACTGTTTCAATCGGGACAAGCGCCACTTTCGGTACGTTCATATCGATTCTTTTATTGATAATTTGTGAAAGCGCCGTTGCAGAATTGCCCGCGCCAACGTTGCCTATTTCTCTAAGTGCGTCCATTTGTATTGGCGTCAAGTCAAATTCATCAATCATATAAAAAGCCTCCATTTTAGCTTTTAGGTTTCAGCTTTTAGCTTTTAGAATTTTAATTCCTACTCACTACTAACTACTTACTAATTAGGCAAGCCGACAATTTCTTCTAAGTTCAGCATAATGACAAGCCGTCCATCCATATTGCCAATGCCGCTTACAAACTTTCCAATATCTTTTTCGCTAATAGCCTTTTTCGCTTCAACCAACTTTGTAGGAATTGTCAAAACTTCCGTCACGGCGTCGACCAACATTCCGACGGGCAAATCACCGACTTTTACTGTAACAATTCTAGTTTTGTCAGTGTACGGCGTCTGTTCAAGTCCAAGCCGCTTTTTCAAGTCAATGACTGGTAAAACACTGCCGCGCAGATTGATAACGCCTTTAATGTAGTTTGCGGAAAAAGGTACGCGGGTAATATCAACAAGGTTGCGAATTTCCTGCACCTGAAAAATGTTTACGCCGTATTCTTCGTCGCGCAGTTTAAATGCAACGACCTGCATTCCAGCATCTATTGCGCCTTCGTCACCAAGATCATTAGTAACTTTATCTCTTGCCATAAAAATTTCAGCCCCCTTTTTTGAATTAAGAATTAAGAATTAAGAATGTAGAATTATTTTTTATCCTTAATTCTTCATTCTTAATTAATTAAGCATTGTTGCAACGTCAAGGATAAGTGCAACGCGTCCGTCGCCCAGTACCGTTGCGCCCGAGAACATCTTCAAGCCCATAAACAAATTGCCCAACGTCTTTATAACAATTTCCTGCTGTCCAATAAGTTTATCGACGACAATTCCTGCCTTTGATTCGCCCGCGTGTACTACGACAACAAAAGTTTCATCTGAATCTTTAACGTGCGGCACGAATAAAGTTTGTTCCATACGAATAATAGGAATAATTTCGCCGCGCAGTACGATAACTTCATGATTCTGCACCGTTTTAATTTCTTCTGGCTGAATGTTAATCGTACTGTCGATTGAGCCGAGCGGAATTGCGTATACTTCCTCTTGAACTTTGACAAGCATAGCTTGAATAATAGCCAACGTCAACGGCAATTTAATTTTGAAGACTGAACCTTCATTGACATGTGTTTCAACGTCGACGTGACCACTTAACGATTCAATCTTACTGCGTACAACGTCCATTCCGACGCCGCGCCCTGAAATATCGCTAATCTTTTCAGCCGTTGAAAATCCTGGCAAGAAAATAATTCTAACGGCGTCCGAGTCGTCCATACGTTCAACTTCATCTTGTGAGAAAAGCCCTTTCTCAACCGCTTTCCTACGAATGACATCAGCGTCAATGCCCTTGCCGTCGTCAGTAACCATAATGACAACGTTATTGCCTTCGTGACGCGCGATAAGCTTAACTTCACCAACACGCGGTTTACCCTTTTTAACACGGTCTTCTGGCATTTCGACGCCGTGATCCAGCGAATTTCTAAGCAAGTGCATGATAGGATCGCCGATTTCGTCAATAACGGTACGGTCAAGCTCTGTTTCTTCACCTTCGATAGTCAAGTTAATTTCTTTGTTAAGTTCCTTTGTAACGTCACGAACCATACGCGGGAAACGGTTAAACACTTGGCTAACAGGAACCATGCGGACTTTCATAACGATATTTTGAAGGTCTGTTGTAACGCGATCCATCTGTTCAAGCGTTTCAGTAAGTTCAGAAAGTCTATGAGTTTGTCCAATTTGTTCAAGACGAACTTTGTTTACGACAAGTTCACCCATTAAATTCATCAGCGTATCGAGTTTATCAATATCGACGCGGACTGATTGACTGGCATGAGCTTTTTTAGCGGCACCAGCCCCACCACCGCCTGAAGATGCGGCAGGGGCTTTATGTGCAGGGGCGGGCGCTTTTGCAGCAGGGGCAGGAGCATTTGCAGGGGCTGAACTTGCGGCAGGGGCAGGAGCTGGCGCGGCAGGTTTATCCATTTTAACAGGCGCGGGAGCTGGCGCAGGTTCAGGTTTAGCAGTCAAGTCAATAATATCTGTTTCAGCTTTATCAATTTCGGAAATGCTCATAACCGCTTCTTGAATTGCTGATTCTTCCGCAGGGGAAACTAAAATGACTTCAAAACTGCGTTCAAATTTTTCCTGCTCTAAATCTTCCGACGTTGGAATAGTTTTAATGACTTCGCCAACTTCGTCAAGCGCATTCATAACCATATATGACCGCGCAGATTTCAAAAGGCACGTTTCAGCTAAAGTTACGGTTAAGTGAATGCCACGAAGACCGCTACTAGTTGCCTCTTGAATGACGGCTTTTTCAGATTCCGTCAAATCGTAAGTTTTAGCAGGCGCGGTAGCTGGAGCAGGTGCGGCGGCTGGTGCGGCAGGGGCAGCAGCTGGAGCATCGGCAGCAGGTGCGGCGGCGGGTGCAGATTCACCTTTCAAAATTGCTGACAACTTTGCAACTAAGCCTGAAACGTCGATTAAGTCTTCAGGGTCGCCATTGCCAACATTATCAATCATCTGTTCGAGTGAGTCGACGCATTTAAAAAGCGTGTCGATAATATCTTCGCTAACTTTTAACTGTTCCTTGCGAAGCATATCGAGCACGTCTTCCATTTCATGCGTAAGTTCGGCGATTTTGTTGTAGCCCATAGTCGCCGACATACCCTTCAAGGTATGCGCATTTCTAAAAATTTCGTTGAGTACGGATAAATCTTCAGCGTTATCTTCCAACCCAAGCAGACCGTCGTTGAGAGACTGCAAATGTTCATGCGATTCGTCAAGAAACATCTCCATGTACTGATTAGTTTCCATTCAAATACCTACCTCCATTTTTAGGTGTTAGCTTTTTGCTTTCAGCTTGTAGAAAAAATTTCATTACGCATTAAGCATTACTAATTCCTCATTAAATTAACGTTTGACAGCCTCCACGATAGCTTCGGCAATTTTATCAAGAGGGCGTACTTCGTCAGCTAATCCAGCGTCTACAACAGCTTTCGGCATACCATAGACGACGCAACTTTTTTCATCTTGCGCAATGGAATAGCCGCCGTTCGCCTTAATCTTTTTCATACCTTCGCAACCATCAGCGCCCATACCTGTCATAATCACGGACACTAAGTCAGTGCCAAATTGCGCGACGGAGTCGAACATAACATTGACGGCGGGACGGTGATTGCCGACTGGCGGTTCTTGACTCAATAAAATTTTCTTGCCGCCGCCTGCAACATTCGCTACCCTTAAGTGATAATTTCCTGGTGCAATGTAAACTTGACCTGCGCGGATAATTTCTTCATTTTCAGCTTCTTTAACGGCAATTTCGCTGATTGAGTCTAAACGCTCTGCAAGTGACTTTGTGAATCCTGCGGGCATATGTTGAACGATTACGACGCCGCAAGGAAGATTTCCTGGAAGACGCGTAATTACACTTTGCAAGGCTTGAGGTCCACCAGTTGAAGTTCCAATCGCCACTAATTTTTTGCCGCTAACACTTGGCGCATACGCGGGCTTAGGAATATTCGCGGCAGGAATTTTTACAATTTCTGGTTTTTGTCCTAGCACGTAGCCTGAACGACGTTTAACTTGAATCCTGCGCATAACGGGAGGATCAGGCTGTTTAGGTTTGGGCGTGAATACAATGGGTTTTGAATCTGTTGTACGTGTCTTTGAAACGTGAGCTTGCGCCGCCGCTCGACACTTCGCCAATATTTCATCTTCGATGGCGTCAATTTTTGAAATTGGACCGCCTGCTTTACTGACAAAATCTACCGCACCTAAGGCAAGCGCTCTAATTGTGGCGTCTGTACCTTCCTGCGTCATACTGCTTACCATTACAACGGGCAACGGATTTTCTTCCATAATTATTGCCAGCGCGTCAAGTCCATTCATAACTGGCATCAGCACATCTAAAGTTAATAAATCTGGTTTCAGTTTTTTGACTTTATCAACAGTATCTTTCCCATTGATTGCTGTACCCACTACTTGGAAGTCACTTTGTTTTGCGAATAAATCTGAAAGCACCTTCCGCATAAACGCCGAATCGTCAGCAACCAATACACGAACCATTCAGGTCACTCCTTTTTTGCGGTCTTTCTTCGTTGAAATTTTAAGACTGCTAAAAAATTTCTTCGCAATTCTGCAACACTCTATGCGTTATGCCGAATTTTAATCAATTAAATATTCGCCCGACTTAGCAAAGTTCCTTCATACTTTGAAAAAAGTTTTAAATGCTGTTAGTAAAATTGAATTTAATAAAAAATTTTTTTTAAATTTTTTTATTATAGATTGATTTTCTTTTTCACAAGAAAAATTTTTTAATTTTTTTGATAAACTTTTTTTCTTTTGGCGTAAAAGAAAACATGTCCGCTAAAATCGCATCACGCGATTTACGCGGACGGGCGCCCATATTATTCCAAATTTATCAACAATTACTACCGATAAAAAGTTTGAATGACTTAAATGTCATAAAATTTTCTTGATAAAACAAAAAATCTTTGTTACAATGTTTTCAAGTTTTGATTAAGATTAAAAATTCTACCAGATAATATTAAACATTATTTTAAGGGTGAATAATATGTTGAGACAAAAAAGAAATTCACAAGCTAAGCTAGCTTACTGTGATAAATGCGGCAAATTGTTTAGTTCACTGCATGGCGAAAAACTTTGTCCACCGTGTAATGCGGTGGATCAAGCCGCGCAGGACAAAATGAAAGAATATTTGAGAGAAAATCCAAAGGCGTCATTGAAAGAGGCGGCAGAGGCTACTGGCGCACCAGCTGACAGCCTTAAAAGATTATCTATTGAAGTTATGTCTGCAAAGTTGAGTTCCAATAAAAAAGTTGATGCGGTGTATCCCTGCGCGAATTGCGGCACTATGATAAAATCAGGTACTTATTGCCCAGCTTGTGCAGCTGAACTGCAAAAAAAAGCTCAACAAAGCGCGTCGGCAAGTTCCGTCGTTGCACCTGCGCGGGAAGATTCACAGCCGCGTGAAATTAAAGGTTTGGACAACGATTTCAATAATGCATTAAAAGAAAAACCTGCTCGTCGTAGAATGTATCAAGGCGTCATTGAACAGCGACGTAGCAAGTAAATAATTTTTGATTCTATTTAGATTCAAATACTTGAGAGGTAAATTTTTTGATTGAAAATTTTTTAATTCATCCCACATTGTGGCGATGAATTTTTTTAACTTTTTGACAGAAATTTCGATTTTTATTAAAAGGGGGGTTGCTTATGGCGTCTGATATATACTGGCCCGAAAGATTGAAAGGGCTAATCTCTACCGTAAATTTTTCTGACGTGCTGGAAGTCATATTAGTTGCAATTATAATTTACAAACTTTATAGAATGCTTGAAGGCACCCGCGCAGTAACGTTAGTCAAAGGAATTTTAGTTTTATTCACGGTAAATTTTTTGTGCAACATTCTTCATCTGCATTTATTATCATGGTTATTTGAAAAAATTATGACGTGGTCTTTCGTCGTCCTGCCAATCGTATTTCAGCCAGAATTGCGCCGTACACTTGAACGACTCGGCGAAGGTAGATTTTTATTTGAAGACAGAGCCACCCTTGACGAAGAAGAGGCAATGGGCGTCGTCAAAGAAATTGTCATAGCGGCAAAGGAACTTTCACGTACAAAAACTGGGGCGCTACTTGTCATTGAACGCGAAATGGGCTTAAATGACATAAGCGACACTGGAATAAAAATTGACGGGCTTATTACTTCGGAATTTCTTTTGAACGTTTTTATTGTAAATACGCCACTTCACGACGGCGCGGCAATAATTCGCGGCAAAAGATTAATTTCAGCTGGCTGTTACCTTCCATTGACAGAAAAACGCGGCTTGCCTAAAGAGTTGGGAACTCGGCATCGCGCGGCTATCGGCATTTCTGAACAATGCGACGCTATAGTTTTAATCGTCAGTGAAGAAACAGGGACAATTTCCATTGCTGATAATGGACGCTTGACACGTCGCCTTGATGAAAATACTTTAACTGCCGCACTTCGCCCAGCCTTTTTGAAGTCGTCGAAAAATAATCTATCGAATTTTTTCAGTAAATGGAAAAGTAACGAAGAATGACTAATTGCCAGTAGAAAAATTCTTAATTCTACATTCTTAATTCTTAATTTTTAATTCAATTTGCTCTGCCTTTTTCGTGATATTTCGAGGGGCGGAATTTTTTTTATTTTCAACAAGCCGAAAAAAAGAATTAAAGGCGTCGGCAACGTTTATTTCTACAAAACTATTCAGCTTGCAGAAAAATTTCGATAGATTTGTAAAAGTGTTCTTTGTCGTCGTAGCAATGACTTAAAACAGATACGGCGTTAAATTTTCGTGTATGCTTGACAGGCGGGGGGGGGGCGTAAAATGCAACTATCTTGAAGTTTATGAAATAAAAATGTAAGGAAAGTTTTGTATTTAGTATATAATTTTGTGAAAAGTTTTTAAGGCAATTTTCGCGGCTCATTCGCAGTACTAATTCAATGCAACTCGGACAAATAAATTGACTTGCCAACGTCTTTATAATGTACGGAAAATTATATAGCGATAGTGTATATGTGTGTGTTTGACATAAAGAAAAAATTATAATATAATTATATTGGGTATTTATATTGAAGTTTTTAAATTAAATAATCCACTGCCTAAAAAGACGGTGGATTCATGAGAAGTTCGATAGATTATGTTGCTCTTATTCGCAAAGAGCATTCCGCTTAATTTTAACTGTTACGCTTTTTCAACAACCAAAATTTCAAAAAAATAAGGTTTATAAAATTTACTTCACAGGACGATGCCGCGCCCTGTGTTATTACAAAATTTCAAAAATGTACTGTACCTATGCTAGAGTATGGCTATTATTGCCCCTCTATTTTGGTGTTGTGGCAAACCTGCGGAGGTATTGCCTTTATTTGCCGTCTGAGCCTTAGCCCTCACCTCTCATCAAATTTTTTCAATTATA
>JAFSUE010000067.1 GCA_017445435.1 Selenomonadaceae bacterium
GAGAGCAGGTCTGCCGACTCTATTGCTTTCGGAAACAAAAAATTAATTTTGTTCCATTGTATTAAATCGTTGTGATAAAATGAGTTTGACATAGGCAATCTTTTCTTTCAAACTTATTTTATCAAAGAATTGTTTATGTTTTTTGTTTATTTTGGTTTACAAACAGCCCCTAATTTTTTCAGCGCGTAAAAATATTGGTTGTGTTCTACCTTCCAATTATGTCGCGGCGTATACTAACTAAAAAAAATTTTTTTGGACACTCTTAATATTTTTTCCGCTTTACCGTATAATAAGCAGAAACGAAAAATTAAACTTTGATAAAAATTTTTAAGGAGTTGTCTAAAATGAAATTGGAAGAAAAATTAATGGCGATTGACTTTTCAAAGTTCAGCAAGGTGAAAGATAGTTTGTTACAAGAAATTCTTCAACGCCGCCAATCTGAAATTATGGATATGGAAGAGCTTGACTACGTCGCCGCCGCTGGAAATCCCAACGTGAAAAAATTTGACGACAAAATAAAGAATTAAAAATCAAATTTAGGGCTATGGCAAATGTTGTAGTCCTAATTTTTTTTGCAGAAATATTATTTGTAAAAAATAGTTGACAACTTCAAAGTAAATGTGATAAACTTGCAAAGTCTTTTGAAGGAGTGGTACTCAAGAGGCTGAAGAGGACGGTTTGCTAAATCGTTAGGGTCGTAAGGTCGCGGAGGTTCAAATCCTCTCCACTCCGCCATAATTTGAAAATCCATTTCATCGTAACATAGAATTTGCCCCTTCAAAGGGGAATTTTTTTTGCTTAAAATAGCTTGTAGAAAAAATCATTACGCATTCCTAATTACGCATTACGCATTAAAAAAGGAACGTCGTTAAACGTCCCTTGTGAATTTCGTATAAATTTCAATGGAGCGGGCAATGGGAATCGAACCCACCTCTAAAGCTTGGGAAGCTTCCATTCTACCGATGAACTATGCCCGCCGATAATCAAGCGCCTTGCAACAATGTAGCTACGTTTGAAAGATTATGATTGTACATATTAGCCGCGAACAACGCCAATTTTTCCTGCGTACTTTGTGAATTGAATTGAGACATTGCCTGCGCTATATCGGTGTCGCCCATAGTTGACGCCGCCTCTTGTTCATTCATTTCCATTGTGCTATAAAGCGCATTTTGATAATCTAAACGTTGAAGGTATGCGCCTTGAGTTGTTGCCTCATCAAGTGAAGCGTCAATCGCGTCGCCATTAATAGATTGATTCAGTGAATCGTTTATGTTAGTGACTTTTTCAAGTGCACTATCGACTTTCGCCAATGACGCCTTCGCCGCATCTTCGCTGGAAATATCAATCGTGACGTTTCCTTCACTGTCCACTAAACCGAGTGACTCTGCGCGAATGTCACCCAAATTAAAGTTTTCGTAGCCAAGAACGCCAGCAATGCCAGTATTTTCCTGCGAACCGTCTAAAATGTTAATGCCGTTGTAAGTAACTCTAGAATTTTCGTCGACCTGCGAAACAATTTGATTAATATTTTCCTGCATAACGCCGCGGTCTGCATCGGTATTCGTATCGTTGACCGCATTTAAAAGATATTCTTTGATGGTAGTTAAAGCGGTTATCGTGTTAGCCGTTGCACCTTCCGCCGTCCTAAGCATGGCGCTTGCATTTTGCGTATTCTGCGCGGATTGAGCATTAGACGTAATGTTTGCGCCTGTACGTTGCAAAATCGCGTAAGCCGAGCCGCCGTAAGATGCGCTAGGGTAATTTGAACCCGTACTCAATTTTTGTACCGTCTGCTGCTTAGTAGTGTTGACATTGTTTAACGTACTAAGCGCATTATTGACACCACCTAAAGTCATCGCCATGATAATCACCCTTCCTTGAAAAAAATTTTTTCCTTAAACTTTTTGAAATGATAGCACAAAAATTTTTCCTTTACAAGTGCGCCAAAAAATTTTTTAATCGCGAGCAGACTTGAATTTGCGTTCAGAAAAAGTCACGACAATTAATCCAAGTTCGTCAATAAATCTCAACGCCTCCTTGAAATGATCGCCAATAACTTCTGCGCGGTGAGCATCTGAACCGATTGTGACGTAGCGTCCGCCCAAATTTTTATAGCTTTCATAAACTGGCTTGAGTTCGTGAAAAATTTTTTCGTGACGTAATCTGCGCGTATTCAACTCAATAATTTTTTCGCGGTCGACGACGATTTTTAAAACGTTGTCAATTTCCGCCTTGAACGTGTCATAATCAATCGACGTATCGTCATACGTAGCGGCGCGGCAAATATAATCAATGTGTCCAAGTACGTCGAAGTCTTGAACTTCCACTTCCTGCGCCATAACGTTGAAATAGTTTGTATAGACGGAAAATTTATCTTTGCCGTTAAAAAATTCTTTGTGGTAAATGTCTGTACCGTCAAGCATATGGATTGAGCCGATAACTTGATCGAAGTCAGCCGACGCTACAAA
>JAFSUE010000068.1 GCA_017445435.1 Selenomonadaceae bacterium
CACTTTGTTTAACTTCGCCCAAATTTTTCCCTCCATAAAATTTTTAAGAAATATAAAGCGGTTCAATTAAATTTTGTGCAATTCTTTCTTTCAAAAGATGAAAGCCCCTAAAAATTGTTTCAGGCTTAATCTGCGTAATACAATGCGGTCTATCTGCGCGGCAACCATAGCTATAATAAGGTTCATTTTTAGCACACTCGGGTAAGGCGTGTTGAGGTTGAACAGAAACGCAAGGGACTTTATAAGGTGCATATACACGCGGCACATCTGAAATTCCTGAATCTAAATCCTTCGGAAAACATTCCATTACAAGGCAAGGACATTTAACCGCTGCTGCAATGTGCATCGTACCTGTATTGTTGCCGATGTACATATCGCAATGACTTAAGACGGCGGCACTTTGTCTATACGTTAATTTGTTCGTAAAGTTTAAAACACGATTATAAAATTTTTCTGGCAAGACGCTTTTAAAAATTTCAGCAGACTTTAAATCTTCTTTGCCGCCGCCTAAAATTATGAATGTCGCCGTAGGTTCTTCTGATAAAATCATCTTGACAAGTTCAGAATACTTTTCAACAGGATAATGACGTTTAGGATCAGTAGCTCCCATACACAAAGCATAAATTGGACGCGATAAACTGTTAATCAGTGACTTAGCAACTTTTAAATCGTTGCCAGTTAGCCAAACTTCAATTTCGCGATTTGAAACGGGCGAATGTAAAACGTCATCAATTATCGCCATTCTAGTTTCAGCGTAATGTCTAGGAGGAATTTTTACAGGATGCGTAGCTAGGCAGTTAAAAATTTCACTTGGCGTATTGATTAAGTCAAAAGTGATTCTAGTTTTAGCGCCGCTCATGTACATAAGGAAAGTTGAATCTACGTAATGACCGAAGGAATAACAAACGTCGAAACGTCGTTTCAAAAGATTTTTCGCAAATTCAACGTCATGCATATAAAAAAATTCAGGGTTATTCCAATTAGGATAATTGCGCTCTTTGCTAACAACTTTATCGACGTAGGGACAAGCTTCAGCCATATTTTGACTGCGCGGATAAATTACCATTTCAATATAAGCGTCGGGATAAAGCCGCCGAATTTCACGAACTGCGCCAGAAGCTAAGATAAAGTCGCCAACTGCGCTATCTTGAATAATCAAAATGTTACGCTGTCCATACCCCCCCCCGTGTGGATCGCGATAACCAGCCGCTTTAAACGTCGACTCCATAATTTTTAAAAATTCAGCGAAGTTGAAAGATTTTTGTTGCATGGACACCTTAAAAAATACTTTTAATGTGCTGACAACCATATCAATATCACTTTGTCTAACGTCATTCAAGATTTTTCACTCCTAAAAATTGAACAGCGAAATTTGGTCTGTTTCGTCCATACCTTTCAAACTGCCATGAATTTTAAGCGCTTCAACGGCAGTTTTATTTATGCCAGTGCGCCGCGTCATATCTTTAATAGATGAAAATTCGCCGTCTTTACGCATTTTAGCAATTTGACGGGCGGCAACCGTTCCCACGCCTTTTAATGAAGATAACGGCGGCAGTAAGGAATTTTTCAGCACGATAAATTTTTCAGCGTCTGACTTGTACAAATCGACACGTTCAACTTTCATTCCGCGCAGGTACATTTCATACGCCACTTGCAACACTGCTAAACGTTCATTTTCTTTCAACTCCAACTTTTTCTTCGACGCCGACTCTTCCAGCTTGTCAATTTCCGCTTTAATATGCGTTTCACCTTTTACAATTTCTTCCGCGTCAAATTCATCTGCGCGAATTGAAAAGTACGCCGCGTAATAAGCCAACGGATAGTGAACTTTACAATAAGCGATACGATAAGCCATCATAACGTAAGCTGTAGCGTGAGCGCGTGGAAACAAATATTTAATCTTTTGGCAAGCCTCAATGTACCAATCAGGAATTTTTTTCGCCTTCAACATTTCTACATCGTCAGGCTTAATACCTTTACCCTTGCGGACGCCTTCCATAATTTTAAACGCCTTCAAGGAGTCAACGCCTTGATGAATCAAGTACATCATAATATCATCACGCGCTGAAATTGCGTCTTGCAACGTACAAATTTTATTTTGAATAAGTTCCTGCGCGTTGCCAATCCAAACGTCTGTACCGTGCGAAAAGCCAGAAATTCTAACCAAGTCGCTAAAACATTTCGGCGTTGTCTCATCAATCATTGTACGCGTAAAACTTGTTCTAAATTCGGGAATGCCGAAAGTTCCTGACTTCGTGCCAAGTTGCGAAGATTTTAAACCAATAGCCTTTGTCGACGAAAAAAGACTAAGCGTCGGTTTATCGTCAAGCGGAATTGTCAACGGGTCAATGTGCGTAATTTTCTCCAACATTTTTATAACGGTCGGGTCGTCGTGTCCAAGAATATCAAGCTTGACAAGGCGTGAACTGATTGAGTGATAGTCAAAATGCGTCGTGATTGTATTGGAATTTCTATCTTCTGCAGGGTGTTGAATCGGCGTGAAATAGTGAATATCCATATCGCGCGGAACAACCATAATTCCTGCGGGATGCTGTCCAGAGGTACGCTTAACGCCAGTGAAACCTTTAGACATCTTGTCGATAAATGAACCGTGCTTTTCAGCTTTCTTGTATTCAGAAAAATATTTTTTCGCGAAACCGAAGGCAGTTTTTTCAGCAACGGTTGAGATTGTACCTGCGCGGTAAACATTGTGCTTGCCAAATAAAATTTCCGTGTACTTATGCGCGGCGGCTTGATATTCGCCAGAAAAGTTTAAATCAATGTCAGGAACTTTATCGCCGTCGAATCCAAGAAATACGGCAAAAGGTATGTCGTGACCGTCTTTAATAAGCGGATGACCGCAGACTGGGCAAACTTTGTCGGATAAATCGTAACCGCAACCAACTTCGCCGTGCGTGTAAAATTCGCTGTACATACACTTAGGGCAACGGTAATGTGGCGGCAAGGGATTAACTTCAGTTATGCCCGTCATTGCGGCAACGAATGATGAACCTACTGAACCGCGTGAACCTACCAAGTAGCCGTCATCATTGGACTTTTTAACTAACTTTTGAGCGATAAGGTAAAGCGCTGAAAAGCCATGCGCCGTTATCGGTCTAAGTTCCTGTTCAAGTCTATCCTTAACAATTTGCGGCAAAGGATTGCCGTACATACTGATAGCCTTGCTGTACGATAAATTTGTAATTTCAGCGTCAGCGCCCGGCATTTGCGGCGAATATAAACCGTCGGGAATTGGCTTTAACTCCTCAATCGAATCAGCAATTTTATTTGGATTTTCTATAACCGCCTTGTACGCCAACTCTTCGCCTAAGTACGTGAACTCACCTAACATTTCATCAGTGGTACGCAGGAAAATAGGCGGCTGATTATCGAAGCCCTTCATACTTTTGCCGAACATCATCATTTCGCGGTAAATGGCGTCGTCAGCGTTTAAAAAATGCGCGTCACAAGTTGCAACTAAC
>JAFSUE010000069.1 GCA_017445435.1 Selenomonadaceae bacterium
CAACGTAGCTTGAGTAATGCAAAAGTGTCAGTCGAACACGGCGATAATTTGGAAAAAGTTTTACGGCGTACAATAAAAAAAATTTCTCCGCTGTACTTGGGCTTGATAGCAACAGGCGAAGTGACGGGCGAAATTGTCGAAATGCTAAGGCAATGTGAAGCGATGGCAGATTTTGAAATTGATGAAACACTGCGCGGACTACCAGCAAAGGCGGAACTGTACGACACACTTTTAGCAGGAGCAATCGTCGCGGCGCTAGTCTTTTCGATAATGTTGCCAATCTTCAATATGTCAGCTTTAAGCTTTTAGCTTTTAGGTGTTAGCTTTTAGGAATTATGAACGGACGAGTTATAAAATTTTACAACAGCTTTTTCTTTGTACAAGTCGACGAAGATTTAATCCCTTGCAAACTGCGCGGCATCATAAAACGCGATAAAAAAGTTGGAAGTTCAGTTTATCCAAATGACTTTGTGGAAATTTCGACGCTTGCCGATAATACGGGCGTCATTGAAAAAGTTTTGCCGCGAAAAAGTTTGCTGAATCGCCCTGCCGTTGCCAACGTCGACAGAGTGATTTTAATTTTTGCCGCCGCTGAACCGAATCTTCACCCGCTACTTTTGGACAGATTTATTGCGCTGGCTGAATGGTCGCACTTGGACGAAATTATTATCTGCGTCAACAAAATTGATTTAGCCGCCGATAAAAATTTTTTGGCTGAATATGAAAATCTTTACAAAATTATTCGTACTTCGACGTTGACAGGTGAAGGCATTGACGCGCTGAAAAATATTTTGTCAACAGGCGTTACAGTTTTTGCAGGTCCTAGCGGCGTTGGCAAATCTTCATTGATGAATGCGCTTGACGCGAATTTAAATTTGAAAGTCGGTAAAATCAGTGAAAAAATTCTGCGCGGCAAACATACGACGCGAATTTCAGA
Source organism: Selenomonadaceae bacterium (assembly GCA_017445435.1). Taxonomy (GTDB): domain Bacteria; phylum Bacillota; class Negativicutes; order Selenomonadales; family Selenomonadaceae; genus Quinella. The sequence continues at coordinate 938 of JAFSUE010000069.1, forward strand.
GCTTATAAAATTTCACGGCGGCTACGTAGTCGATACGCCTGGATTTAGCGCGGTGGAATTGAAGGAAGCGGGCATTACAAAAGATAATTTGAGGCACTGTTTCAAGGAGTTCACGGAATTTGCGTCGACGTGTAAATTTCTTAATAACTGCAGTCACGACCATGAGCCAAATTGCGGCGTGAGAAATGCCGTTGACGCTGGAAAAATTCTGCGTGGACGTTATGAAAATTATTTAACCCTTTTGAAGGAATTGTGAAATATGCTATAATATTTTCCTAAAAACTACACGCTAAAAGCTAATCCTTAAAAGCTAAAAGCTAAAATGGAGTGAAAAAAATTTGCCACTAATTTCTACAGAGCATAAAAGATTTTTGCGGCGAATAGATTTCGTTTTACTATTCGCGTCGATTGGAATAATAATTTATAGCCTTGTCATAATCAGTAGCGCAACGCACGTCAACACGCCGAGCGAAGAAAGATTTTGGTACGTGCAACGGCAAGGAATTTTTGCCATTGTCAACGTAGCTATTGCCGTCTTCATAATGAATTTTGATTATCGCGGACTGCAACAGTATGGAAAATTTTTGTACATTTTCAACTTAATAATGCTCCTAGCCGTTATGCTATTCGGTCACGCGGCATTAGGGGCGCAACGTTGGATACAAATAGGATTCATCAGCATTCAGCCTTCGGAATTTTCAAAGTTGATAATGATAATTTGTTTAGCGGCAGTTTTAGAATCGCGAATGGGCAAATTAGATATGCCGCAAGATTTAATTCCAATCGCCGCGTATGTTGGCGTACCATTTCTTTTAGTTTTGAAACAGCCAGATTTAGGCACGTCGCTAGTTTTTATGGCGATATTTTTGGGAATGGTGATAGCCTGCGGAATAAATTGGAAGTTGCTAGCGTCAATCGTCGTACTTGGAATTGCCGCAATGCCGCTACTTTGGCAATTTTTAAAAGATTATCAGAAAATGCGAATAATGGTTTTCCTCGACCCAAACGTTGATCCGCTAGGTTCAGGCTACCATATAATTCAATCGAAAATTGCTATTGGCTCGGGAATGATATTTGGTAAAGGACTTTTTGAAGGGACGCAAAGTCAGCTGAACTTTCTGCCAGAAAATCACACGGATTTTATATTTGCAGTCGTCGGCGAAGAATTTGGATTTGTCGGCGCAATGGTTTTACTGTTTTTGTACTTGCTTGTACTTTGGCGCGGAATGCAAATTGCACGTGATGCCAGTGACATTTTCGGCAGACTTTTAGCCGTCGGGATAACTTCAATGTTAGCGTTTCACGTCTTAGTAAACGTTGGAATGACGACGGGAATTATGCCTGTGACGGGGATTCCATTGCCGCTTATGAGTTACGGAATTAGTTCATTGACGACGAACATTTTAGCGATAGCAATTTTGATGAACATTCACTGGCGGAAACAAAAATTGCTAATGTTCAGTTGAAGTCAATCAGTTTGAAAAATTTTTCAGCCAATTAAAATTTATGGTACAATGGCGCAAAAATTTTTTAAGTGGTGATAAATTTGGACAAAAAAATTGTTGTGACGAAGAGCGATTACATAATTTCCGCCGTCAGCAAGGCGCAATATCCAACTGAAAATTTGCCTGAAATTGCTTTTATCGGTCGTTCAAACGTCGGCAAGTCGTCACTGATAAATTCACTTTGCAATAGAAAAAATCTTGCGCGTACTTCGCAGACTCCTGGCAAGACGCAGACTATAAATTTTTTCCGCGTGACGTTCAAAGTTGATGAGCAGTTGACGCCAATTCATTTAGTCGATTTGCCTGGCTATGGTTACGCGAAGACTAGCAAAGTTAATCGGCGAATTTGGGCTAAGTTCATCGAAGAATATTTGCTTGCAAGTCAAAATTTAAAATTCGTCTGTCAACTTGTCGATATGCGGCATGATTTAATGGACAGCGATAAAAAATTTTTCGCGTGGCTAGTTGAAAAAAATTTGCCCGTCTTAATCGTTACGACGAAGGCGGACAAACTTAGTAAGACTGAACAGAAAAAACAGTTGGCGTTGATTCAAAAAACTTTCGGCATTGATGAACTTCCAATTTTGCCGTACTCATCAAATACAAACGTCGGACGCGCTGAATTGCTTGAAACAATTTTAGATAGCGTTGAGGACAACTGAAAATTTTTCTACAAAATAAAAGGGACTTGGATAATTTCAAGCCCCAAATTTTTTTTCGTACATAAATTTTTTGTATTAAATTTTAATGTGAGAAATACATTTTTGAAGGTACGCCCATACCTAATTCGTCGGCGGCAATTTGTTTTATACGTTGTGGAGATTTTAATTTGGCAATTTCAATGCGCAAGCGTTCATTTTCCATTTCTACGTACTGCGCTTTATTTTGCGTTTCGACAAGCGCATATCCGCGACTGGCACTAATTCCGCTACGAATGACGACGAGCATTGCTAACAGCGAAATTATAAGGAATGCCATACGACAACGCGAACGCAAAAGATGATCCAATTTTGGACGCCCATGAATTAACGTGAATCTTGCCTCCGTAGCTTTTTCCTCACTGTAAGACGAATGCTCCGAACTATTTGGTAGCGTTTTCGGCTTGAGTGTTCTCGGCATTTTGATCGCTCCTTCACAAAATTTTTTCCGCCGCACGAAGTTTAGCTGACTTCGCACGAAAATTTTTTTCAACTTCAGCAGGCGTAGCAACTTTAGCTTTGCCCAAAATTTTTATTTCTGCGCGGTGGTTGCAAATGCAAACTGGAAAATTTTTCGGGCAGATACAATCCCGCGCCATATCGTTGAAAGTATTTTTGACGATCCTGTCTTCAAGGGAATGGAAAGTTATAACAGCAATTCGCCCGCCGATTTTAAGACGTTTTACAGCATTAGTCAAGGCGTCACCCAAAATTTTCAGTTCGCCGTTCACTTCGATCCTAACGGCTTGGAAAACTCTTTTTGCAGGATGACCGCCGCTTGACAATTTCGGCGTAGCATTTTCAATCAGCTTGACTAATTCGCCAGTAGTTTTTATCGGTGAATTTTTTCTCACGTCCACAATTCGCCGCGCAATTCTACCAGAAAATTTTTCTTCGCCGTACTCACTGAAAATTTTTTTTAAGCTGTCTTCGTCGTAACTGTTGATAACGTCGTAAGCGCTGAAATTTTTCGACCTATCCATACGCATATCAAGCGGCGCGTCGTGCATATATGAAAAGCCGCGTTCCGCCGTGTCAATTTGATGAGATGAAACGCCCAAGTCTAATAAAATGCCGTCAACTTTGTCAATGTTTAGTGCGTCTAAAATTTTATCAAATTCAGAAAAATTTTCGTGAACAATTTCGACTTTGCATTTCAAGCCCGCCAAATTTTTTTTCGCCGCAGTGATAGCGTCAGCGTCTCTGTCAATCCCAATCAGCAAGCCGTCTGCGTCCAACTGCTTACCGATTCGCAGGGAATGACCGCCACCGCCTAGCGTACAGTCCACGTAAACGCCAGAAGGTTTAACGTTCAGCACGTCGATAACTTCATTGGGCATTACGCTTTCATGTCTAAATTCCAAACAGTTACTCTTCCTTTGTTAGCTTTTAAGTTTCAGCTTTCACAAATAATTTTTAATTCTTAATTCTTAATTCTAAATTATTTTTTTCCCTTTCAAAAATTTTTTCTTTATTTATAACAAATTTTTGAAGATTTTGCAAGCACAAATTTTTCAGTGATTTTTCATTTATTTTTTCAATAACCTTGCCAATCAAAATTTTATCAGCTATAATTTCAACGGTATAAAATTTTTTCTAATTGAAGGAGAGATTTAGAATGTTAATGAAAAAAATTTTTTTAGTGGCGATGTTGCTGACCACGATGATTTTCACAGGTTGCGGCGGCGGCGACACTCCTAAAACTGACGGCGCTAATGCTGACGGTGCTAAAAAAATTGTCGTAGGTCTTGATGATGAATACCCGCCAATGGGCTTTAAAGACGACAAAAACGAAATTATCGGTTTTGACGTTGACTTAGCAAAGGCGGCGGCTAAAAAACTTGGGCGCGAAGTTGAATTTAAAGCTATCGACTGGAACAGTAAAGAGGCTGAATTAAAGTCTGGAAGAATCGACGTACTGTGGAACGGCTTAGACATTACGCCTGAACGTAAAGAAAATATGCTTTTCAGCGATCCTTACATGGACAATCGCCAAATTATTTTCATTCGTAAAGGCGACGACGCTAACGCAAATATTTCAGATGAAAATGGTTTAGCTGGAAAATCTGTTGGCACGCAGGCTGGCTCAACTGCTGAAGCTTACATCACGGGCAACGATGCACTGAAAAATTCTTTCAAAGATTTCAAAACTTACGGCGACTACATTAGCGCGTTTATGGATTTAGAAAACGGCAGACTTGACGCGGTTGTCTGCGATGAAATTGTTGGGCGTTACTATATGGCGAAACACGCTGATAAAATCGACGCTATTAACGTAGTTGTTGGACCTACTAGCGAATTTGGCATTGCGTTTGCAAAAGACAATACTGCATTGCGTGACGAAGTGCAAAAGGCGTTTGATGAAATTGTTGCTGACGGTACGGCGAAGAAAATTTCTGAAGAATGGTTTGGCGCTGACTTGATTAAAAATAAAAATCAAGAGTAATTAATATTTTTAACCTACAAGCTAAAAGCTAACACCTAAAAGCTAAAATGGAGTGATTGAAATGAACGCGGCAATTAGGAAGGATGAAATTTTAACTGACGAACAACTTGACGACGTGACAGGCGGCGCTCCTGATTACGTTGCCTACTTTAAAGCGGCTAAGGCGGCGGGAATTGACACTTCAAGAATTCGCGTCGACGGCATTTTAGGCACTGTTAGTTTAGATAATCCGCCTAAACGTTAAAGGTAACGTGAATGGAAAAATTTTTTGAAATGGCGCTACTCATAATGGAGGGCGCAGAAGTCACGTTACAAATTTTCGTCGTGACTTTGATTTTAAGTCTACCGATAGGTGCATTAGCGGCGCTTGGCAGAATCTCAACTTTTGCGCCGCTAAGGTACTTAATGGAATTTTACGTATGGATAATGCGCGGCACGCCGTTAATGTTGCAACTTTTATTCGTCTACTTCGCGTTGCCAATGGTCGGAATAAAACTTCCTGACGTAGCGGCGGCACTTTTAGCCTTCACGCTGAATTACGCGGCGTACTTTGCAGAAATTTTCCGCGCAGGTATTCAAGCTATTCCGCGTGGACAGTACGAAGCGGCGAAGGCGTTGGGACTTAAACATTGGCAGATGATGCGCTACATAATTTTCCCGCAAGTTCTGCGCGTCGTACTGCCGCCAATTTCAAATGAAACGATTAACCTTGTAAAAGATACGTCGCTGATTTACATTTTGGCAATGAATGACCTTTTACGCGTGGCGCGAACGATTGTTCAACGTGAATTTGATATGACGCCGTTTTTAATCGCGGGCATTTTCTACTTAGTAATGACGGCTGTATTGACTTGGGGATTTAAAAAGTTGGAGCAACGCTACGGTTCATACGAAACCTAAATTGAATTAAGAATTAAGAATTTAGAATTAAAAATTAAAAAGGAGGGTTAGGAATTTGTATCAAAAAATATTGCTGGCTCTCCTTTTAATATTTTTAATGAGTTCAGTATTTGTTGAGGCGGCGTCACGTCCTGCAAGCGTACAAAATCTTCGATACAGTAACACTGGCGAAAAAGTTAGAATCGTGCTTGACGTTACTAAAGAATGTGACTACAAGGAACTTTACCTTGAAAATCCTTCACGCTTAATCGTCGACCTTGAAAACGCCGTACTAAGTTCTAGCGTACAAAAAGAACATCTTGTCGGTTCGCCGCTTGCTAATCGAATCAGAATTGGGCAGTTCAACTCAACTACTGTCCGCGTCGTCGTCGAAAGTATGGCGGAGATAAATATTTTTTGGCTTGACGGTGGACCTAGCGGCTGTCGAATGGTCATTGACGTTATCGAAGTTCCCAGCGTCTTCCAAAATGAAAAGCCTAAACCGTCTACGCCTTCAACACCGTCAACACCGTCTACGCAAAATCCTTCACAAAAAGATGATGAATTAAAAGCTAGAGAAGAGCGGGCGCGTAAAGCTGCTGAAGAGCGTGAACGTAAAGAGAAGGAAGAAAAGGAACGTAAGGCTAAGGAAGAAAAAGAACGTAAGGCTAAGGAAGAAAAAGAGCGTAAAGCTAAGGAAGAGCGTGAACGTAAGGCTAAGGAAGAGCGCGAACGTAGAGCTAAGGAAGAGCGTGAACGTAGACAACATCAGCAGCCTACTACGCCAAGTGGTCCTACTTCAGAGATTGACAAAGACTTAGAAAAATTGATGACGTTGAAAGGTAAAATCATTGCGATTGATCCAGGTCACGGCGGCAATGATGCTGGCGCGATTGGTCCTACTGGCGTTATGGAAAAAACTGTTACGCTGAACGTTGCATTGGAACTTGAAAAACTTTTGAAGGCTGAAGGTGCTACCGTCATAATGACGCGGCGTACTGATAAAACTGTTTCACCAAATGGCGCGAAGGCATCAGCTATCGAAGAACTTCAAGCGCGTTGTGACGTTGCCAACAATGCGAAGGCTGACATTTTCATTTCAATTCACGCCGACAGTTTCACAAATCCAACTGCGCGGGGAACTACTGGCTACTACTACGGCGAGACGGAAGGTCCTATGTCGATAAGGCTTGCTGATTGCATACGTAAGGCACTTTGCGAACAGATTAAAACGCCGAGTCGTGGTACTAAGCCTTGCAACTTCTACGTGGTACGAAATACCGATATGGCGGCGACATTGATTGAGCTTGCCTTCATCTCAAATCCTGAAGAAGAAAAGTTAATGTCATCTCCTGAAGGCGTCCTCAAATGTGCGCAGGGAATTTTTGACGGCATCGAAGACTTCTTTGGATAATTCGTAATGCGTAATTCGTAATGTTAATTATTAGTGGTAAGTAAAATTTTTAGCTTGCCACTAAAATTTTTTTTAAAGGTGGCAAATTCTATGAAAATAATTTTGACAGGCGACAGACCAACGGGCAAATTACATCTTGGACATTACGTAGGAAGTTTGCGCGAAAGGGTACTGTTGCAAAATTCTGGTGAGTTCGACAAAATTTTCATAATGATAGCTGACGCGCAGGCGTTGACTGATCACGCTGATAATCCTGCTAAAGTTCGTGAAAGCGTCTTTAACGTTGCGCTTGACTACCTTGCAGTTGGGCTTGACCCAGCTAAATCCACGCTGTTTATTCAATCTCAAGTTGCTGAACTTTTTGAGTTGACGGCGTACTATTTAAACGTCGTGACAGTTTCACGGCTTGAAAGAAATCCTACCGTTAAAACTGAAATTGCGCAGAAAGGTTTTGAGACGAGCATTCCCGCAGGATTTTTATGTTATCCCGTAAGTCAAGCGGCTGACATTACCGCCTTTGACGCAAATTTAGTTCCAGTCGGTGAAGATCAAATTCCAATGCTTGAACAGACGCGCGAAATTGTACGCAAGATAAATGACATTTACGGCGAAGTTTTAGTAGCGCCTGAAATTTATCTGCCGAAAAGTCAAGCTTGCCGCCGCCTGCCAGGAATTGACGGCAAGGCAAAGATGAGTAAAACTTTGGGCAACTGTATTTATCTTAGCGACGGTTCAGCGACGGTTGCTGAAAAAGTCAAGGATATGTACACCGACCCGTTGCACATTAAAGTTAGCGATCCTGGTCATATTGAAGGCAACGTTGTCTTTACGTACCTTGACGCCTTCTGCGCGGATAAAAAAATTGTTGCCGATATGAAGGAACATTACCAACGCGGTGGACTTGGCGACGTGAAAGTTAAAAAGTTTTTGCTTGAAGTGCTTGAAGAAATTTTAACGCCGATTCGTCAACGCCGCGCAGAATATGGCGCTCATCCCGACGAAGTTTTAAAAATTTTGCGTGACGGTACAGAAAAAGCACGTGAAAAAGCATCTGAAGTTTTAGCACGACTTAAAAGCGCTATGAAAATAAATTATTTCGACTGAAAATTTTTTTATACTGCGAAAAAATTTTGCCGCTGAAAATCTTGGCGGCTTTTTTATAAATTTTAATGGAATTTAAATTTTATTTTCGCGATAAATTTTTCGATAAAACACTGTAAATTTATTTTGAAAGGTGTATAATCTTATGAAGTTGAAAAAAATTTTAAGCGCGATTGTTATGGGCGCATTTATTTTTGGTGTGTCGGCGTCTAGCGTCAACGTTGCAAGCGCGGCAATTTCTAACAGCGATATTAAAAACGCGCAGGATAAATACGAAAGGGCGCGTGATGCTAAAGATAAAATTGACGACGCGAAAAACGGCAGATTAGGTAACAGGAATAACGACAAAACTACTCCGCCTGAACCGCCGAAAGATGAAAATGGAAATCCACTGCCGCCGCCTGATAATGATAACGATAAAAAAGATCGCGGCAACTCTAATGATAGGCATGACGGCAAAAATTCTAATCGTCACGGCGATAATTCTGATAAACGCGATGGCGATAATTCTAACCGTCCCGAGCCGCCTAAAGATGAAAATGGGCGTCCACTTCCTCCGCCCGATAAAGATAAATCTGCAACTGATAAAAATAATTCATAAAGTCAACGCCGTTAATCCAATAAATTTTATATTAATTTAGATTTTAAATTTTCGACCCTTTCAAGGGTTTATTTATTTTTGGCAACTAAGAAATGGGGGATTCAACTAGATGAGTAGTCTTGAAGTTGGAATAATCGGTCTGCCGAACGTTGGCAAGTCCACGCTGTTTAACGCGATAACTAAAGCTGGCGCAGAGGCGGCGAATTATCCTTTCTGCACGATTGAACCGAACGTTGGAATTGTCGCTGTACCTGATGAGCGGTTGAACGTTTTAACTAAAATGTACACTTCCAAAAAGACGACGCCTGCAACAGTTCGATTCGTCGATATTGCTGGACTTGTTCAAGGCGCGTCGAAAGGCGAAGGGCTTGGCAATAAATTTTTGGAGCATATCAGACAAGTTGACGCCGTCGCCCACGTTGTACGCTGTTTTGACGACGAAAATATAACGCACGTTTCAGCTAAAATTAATCCACTTCGTGACATTGACACGATTAATACGGAACTTTGCCTTGCCGATTTAGAAATTGTCGACAAAAGATTAGCTGGACTTGTCCGCGTGTTGAAGTCTGGCAATAAGGCGGCGAAAGTTGAAAATGAAGTTCTGCAAAAAGTTCGTGACGCGCTGAATGACGGTAAACCTGCGCGGAATATCGGCTTGACGGCAGATGAAATTTTTGCGATACGTGAAACAAATTTGCTGACGCTTAAACCAATTTTGTACGTTGCAAACATTTCTGAAGATGATTTATCCAACGGCGGGAAAAATTCTTACGTTGAACAGGTCGAAGAACTTGCCGCAAAAGAAAACGCGCAAACCGTTACAATCTGCGCTAAGGTTGAATCTGAAATTGCTGAACTTGATGAAGATGAGGCGAAGGAATTTTTGTCTGACTTAGGATTGGAAAGTTCTGGCTTAGATAGATTGATTCACGCCGCCTTTGAACTTTTGGGCTTGATGACGTTTTTAACTGCGGGACCTGATGAATGCCGCGCCTGGACGATTGTTAAAGGTACGCCCGCCGTTAAAGCCGCTGGCAAAATTCACAGTGACATTGAACGCGGTTTCATACGCGCTGAAATTGTCAACTACGACGATTTAATCAAGTACGGTTCGATTAACGCCGCCCGTGAAAAAGGTTTGGTACGTCTTGAAGGCAAGGAATATATTATGCAAGATGGAGATGTCACGTACTTTAGATTTAACGTCTAAAAAGTTTAAAGTTATTAATTGAAATAGAAAAAGTAGTTTAACCAATTCCAGCTAAATTTTTCAAGTTGCGAATTTCTTTATTTGTAAGACGCCGATATTTGCCGCTTGGTACGCCTTCCAACGTCAAGCCAGCAAATTTTATCCGCGTCAATTTTTTTACGTTGCAACCAACAGCCGCTAACATTCGCCGAATTTGTCTGTTGCGTCCCTCACGAATTGTAATTTCTAATGTCGAAGAATTTTTATCCGCGTTAATTAAAGAAATTTCAGCTGGCGCCGTCAAGCCGTCTTCAAGTTCGACGCCCGCGCAGAGTTGAGAAATTTTTTCTGCGGTAAGATCGCCTTCAACTTTCACGCGATAAGTTTTTGGCACTTTGAATTTTGGATGAAGTAGCGCATTCATCAATTCGCCGTCATTCGTCATAAGAATTAATCCAGCCGAATTTAAATCAAGCCTGCCGCAAGGATACACCCGCGCTGAAATGTCGCTAACTAAATCCATTACTGTTGCATGTCCGCGCTTATCTTTCGCCGTCGATAAAAATCCTTCGGGCTTATTCAGTAGCAAATAAATTTTTTCCACGTCGAAAGTTAATTGTCGACCATCGACACAAATTTTGTTTTTTTCAGCGTCAGCCCGTGCGCCAAGTCTATTTACAACTTCGCCGTCAACTGTTACACGTCCCGCCGTTATAAAATTTTCCGCTTCACGTCGTGACATTAAACCTGCGCGGCTTATCAATTTTTGTAAGCGCTCTTCGCCCAAAATTTTCACCTACTAATTTTTTAC
>JAFSUE010000070.1 GCA_017445435.1 Selenomonadaceae bacterium
GAGAGCAGGTCTGCCGACTCTATTGCTTTCGGAAACAAAAAATTAATTTTGTTCCATTGTATTAAATCGTTGTGATAAAATGAGTTTGACATAGGCAATCTTTTCTTTCAAACTTATTTTATCAAAGAATTGTTTATGTTTATTTGGGTTTACAAACAGCCCCTAACTGTGCTAAACAACGTTTTCAATTTGTTCATCAGTTTTTAACTGCGCATAAGGCGGCATTTCGACGGTAGCACAATTAGCAAGTTTATTTTTGAGTTCAGTCACTTCGTCGCTTAATATTCTGTTATCTTATTCCATATCGGCATACTTAGCCATAATTTCTTCAGAAAGTTCGAGTTCTTTTTTATGCTCAGCCGCTAACTTTTCATACTGCTCGAACTGATAATCGCGTTGCGATTCTGCTATATCTACGGACGTTTTCCATTTTTCTATATCACGTTTAAGTTGTTCGTTAGCCGATTCTGCTTTTTCCGTTTTTCTCTCCATACTTTAACTTCATCACGCAGATTTTTTACCGTCATATCTTCAACGGGCGTACCTTCTTCAGCTTTTTCAGCGATAAACTTTTCTTCATCGCCAGCTGGAAGCGCAAGTATCGCTATCATTTTTGCCGCGCCCAAAAGTGGAATCGATTCCACTTTTGAAAATCTCTCTGCAACTTTCATAAACTTTGCCGCTGCTGAATAACTAAGATTAAAATTGCTTTTAAGCCAAGTACTCCACTCCCCGTGCTCAACCATTTCTTTAGCAAGAATAAGGCGTTTTCCAATTTCCACTACATTTTCTGCCGTTTTCTGAAGATAAAATTTAATTTTCAACTCCAACATCAGCAACGTAGGTTTCGGCGTCATTTCGATCGTTTCCAAATTTTTGCTCTCCTACCACTTGTAAACTTAATAAAATTATCCTAAAATTACATTATCTAAATTTGGTAAAGCGTCTTTTTCGGAAGGCGCTTTTCTTGCAATTTGCTCCAAATATTCACCTACTGTAAACGGATTATCAACTGACCGTAATCAAATTTTATCTACGGCGTCTCTTAAATCGCTTTTAAATGCGTCGTACCATTCAGGTATAATTGTGCTTGATTTAAACTGATGAGCTTCAAAATTCGCCGTAGCGTTAATGAAATCAAGTTCAGTTTTAGCTCTAGCCGCCTGTTCAATAAGCCCTATAGACAGCGCGTCACGTTTTGACGCTTTTTTTGCAGATTAGCTCCAACTTTCCAGTCTTTAAGCCAAATTTTTGTCAACGTCTTATAACTCAACATTTTTTTCATTTTTCTACATCCAGTCTTTGATATTAACGTAGCCCTACGTTGTACTCATCAATAAGCGTTTCCAATTCTTCGTACACGGATTCTCGCGCGTATCCTATAACTTGAATGTACCCGTACAGGTCTTCGTCCTCAAACGTACCCTTTTCAATAAGCGTAACTTCAAGTTCGCCAAGATTTATATCAGGATCGTCGGGATTGTTTGTCTTGTACGCCAGCCCGTCAAGCTTATTCCACAACGAATTTTCTTCGTCAGCTGTCAACTTGCTTGTGTCAATTCCGAAAAATACGTCTACAAATTCTTCAGGCATTTCATCATACTTGCCGCAGTAGCCGTTTTCGTCGTCGTACCACTTCGCGTAGTTGTACAACTTGCCGCACGGGTCAATTACCATTCCGTTTTCAATCATTTCTTTAACATCTCTCAATATGTACCTTGAATCTAAGTTTCAAGGTTCAAGTCTGCGGTCAACTTCCTTGTCAACCGTACAATTTAACCTTGAAATTTCAGTTTTGGTAATTCTCTGCCAGTTAATTCGCAGAACAATCTAATTTTCTGTTGCACTTTCGCCCAAGTTTGCGTGTAGTGTAAGCCGTCCGCCATTTCGTCAATCAGCACGTTTTGAACTACCGTTCCTTCGAGTAAATCAAGCGTGTTGAGCTGATGAATATCGGCGTTATTGCGTCCATTTTTTCTAGCAATACCCGCCCCAACGTTGCACCAAATTGTGATTGTGCTATAGAAGTATTTTTCGTCCCAAGTACAACCCTGCGCCCTTGCGTACTTAACAAATTGCTTTATGACGCCTGTTTCAAGCTTGCGTGTATCTGTGCTGTGTTGCCGTGTTTCAAGCCATTTCAAATACGCTTTATCGTTGACGTATACGCCCGTCTTGCGTATGGACGATAAAACTTCCGCCGTTATCCATTTGCAAAATTTTTTAGCTTCAGGCTTGCGGCTATCCAAAATCACGTCGTACAAGCCGTCTTCATTTACGAAAATTAATTTCTGCATTCCACCTGCAGTTTGAAGGATATCGATTGAAACGACCCCCTCATCTAAACGGTTTTTTACGTCACTAGGATTGTCAATCGCTAATGCCTTGCAAACATCAGCTAAGCAAAAAAGCGGATTGTCGGCAAATTCTCCTTTCTTTAGTTTGAACTATCAAAAGTTCGTTTCTGCAGTCCCGCGTTTTAACCTTGAAAAAACTATTAAGCGTTAATAACGTTTTTAATTAATACAAGTTGATCTTCAAGTTGAACGTTTTTTCTTTTGGTGTATTTGAGTTCGTCCTCTACGTACATTTCACGAAGTCCCGCATAAACATAAGGGACATCCACGTCGATAATAAGTTTAGTAGGGTTATATTCTTCAAGCCGCCTAAACATTGAGCGTAAACCGTAACCGTTAAGATGTTTACCGCCAAGAATTTTAAGCGCATCTTGTAACCTTTTCGCCGTCAAGCGTGTAGCGATTACAGCCTTTGATGAACTCCCGCGTTATCACTATTTAACTTTCCTTCCCTCTGTAAGGAAGTTTATGAAAGTCTTAATATAGCTTTTATTTCTCAAAGACTGAGGAAGACGGTAAAAAACTCGGTAAAGTAATGGGCGTTTTTATAAAAATCAATCAGCAACTTATGTTTCGTGTTCTGGTAAAAATTTTGTGTAAGCCTTAAGAGCCGTACTAAATAAGCCGTCAAAGAATCCTTTATCTTGAGAAAACATTTCTTTATTTAAAACATCCGTTGCAATAGTAATACTTTCAATTTTATTCAAAGAATCGAGAAGTCGTTCATTAGGCGTTTTTATAAACATTACCAGTTCGACTATTTCTTTTGCGTTGTCGCCTTTTAAAATAATTTCCATAAATTTCACCTGCCTTTGTCGAACAATCTCAATCGCCTGCAGTAGCCGTCTTTGTAAGGAAGTGGTGTTTTGAGCTACAATTTATTTTAAAGATTCTTCTGTCACTTCATTATTTACTGTTGAAGACCTCGCCGTCATAAAAACGCGAAGTGTTGACGACCACAAAAAACCTAAGACTTACGACAACGAAGAAAAAATTCAAGTGTTCACGTCGTTTTCTGATGAATCCTACGCATTTACTGGTAGTAACGAAACTTTTCCAGTATCTGGCGCAGATATTCTTTATGTGCAATTCGTATTTATCTTTGTAAAGGTCATATTCAGTTTTTATAAAATCTTCAAGTTTTTCAAAATCATAAGAATCGTTAATGTCACGGCTCATATGTACTTCATATTCGATCAGTGTTTTTGTTTGTTCTTCATTTGAAGACTTTTTCAGTACTGGATCAAATATTGTGTCCACAAAATCACCTACTTTGAAAATTTTGATTTAATGGCGTCAGGCGCAAATTTTTTCGTACCTATAATGCCGATTATCATAGTCCAAAATACCGCCTCAGTAAATTCATCTGGCGGCGTTTTTAATTTCAATGAAAGTTTTCCGTCATCAAAATTTCCGTCAACTTCGCGCTGTAAATGTTCAGTAATGCAAAAATACGCCGCTTGAAACAAAAATCAGAAAGGAGCTGGTGGCTTAAAAAATTAAATGCTGTTTTTTTTAGCGCTAAAAAATGGTAAGTACCGTAAGCTGTAAATTCTTTTTTTTTAAAGTTTGGCAACAGTTTCATCAACAAGCTTTCAAGCTATTTAAGCTTGTTACTTTTAATTATGACCAACTCGACGCGGTTTACAAAATTTTGAAAGTCATTTCGCTTGAACTTGTCAAGGAAGTTAATGGTAAAAAAGTTATTGAATTTACAATGCCGCTACCAAAATTTACGATGACGCCTCAATAATTTCAACGGCTTATGGAAGTTGCGCCTGCCGTCTGCGTTGATTCAAGTTTAGCCACTTTTGATATAGTAAAGCGCGGCAACTTAAATTTATTTTGATGCCTGTACGTCTGCAATATGAGTAACAAACTAACGCCATTTTCCCTTTAGCATAAGATGCGACATTGCAAAAGCTACAGTGAATGCCACAAAAAATATCACAATGTACATTCCGCTACCTCCTCAATTACACTGGAATTGCTAACGCTTTAACTTCACTGCGCCAAAATTTTAAATGGCTTGAACCTGCAACAAGATAGCCGCATACCTTAAAATTTCTGGCGTCTGCGTCAAAAATTTTTTCAATTCGCGCCCTTTCGCTATCAACGCGTAAAGTTTTTATAAATTAAAATCGTTCATCACGCTAACTCCTAATTAAAAGGAACTTTTCAGTTCAGCCGTCAGACGTGAGCGCGACGACTGTTAAAAATAGAAGATAAATAGCAGTTCATAATAATTTACTGGATTTTTAGAACAAAAAATATTGCGAACCTTACACCTCAAAGCGTCGGCTATTTTCTTTAATGTGGTGTTCATTTCCCTTCCACTTTCTAAATTTTTCTAAGTTGGTTTGACAAATAATTTTCCTAAATGTCAAATGTATTTGACACA
>JAFSUE010000071.1 GCA_017445435.1 Selenomonadaceae bacterium
GGCGGCTCGAAGAATATAACCCTACTAAACTTATTATCGACGTTGACGGCGCAGATGTTTATGCGGGACTTCGTGAAATGTATGCGGAGGATGCACTTGCACGGGCTAAGTTGAAAATAGCTCAACTTGAAGAAAAGCTCGCCACAATTAAAAACACTTGCAACGCTTAAGAAATTTTTCAAGGTTAATTTGTACAGCTCAGGAAAGGGGGCTGTAGACGTGAATCTTGAATGATTCAAAAAACTATGAAAGGAGAATGACAAATGACGAATCAGTTGCAAGTTTTCAACAATGAAGAATTCGGCGAAATTCGCACAGCTGGCACTGCCGACAATCCGCTTTTTTGCTTAGCTGATGTTTGCAGAGTGTTGGAACTTACCGTGAAAGGCGTAGTTCAACGCATTGACAAGGAGGTAATTTCAACTTACCCCCTTCAAACTGCAGGTGGCATTCAGCAAATGTACTTCGTCAATGAAGACGGCTTGTACGACGTAATTTTAGATAGCCGCAAGCCTGAAGCTAAAAAATTTCGCAAATGGATAACGTCAGAAGTTTTACCTTCAATCCGTAAGACGGGCGCTTATATGACGCCTAGAGTTGATGAAGTTAAACCTTCGCAAATGGTAATGGAAATTGGCGCGATGAGTACAGCACTTCAAAACACATTCGGAGTACAAAAAGGTATATCACTTTTAAAAGCTACGGACGCCATTAGTAATTATTACAACTTCGATTTAACGCCGTTAAAAGAACTTGTACCGCCAGCAGAACACGAACTTGGAACATTGACGCCTACTGACATCGGTAAACAAATAGGCGTTCCAGCAAGGAAAGTTAATGAAAACCTTATCAATGCGGGCTTACAGGTTAAAGACGGCAAAGGTTATCGCTTGACAGATGAAGGCAAAAAGTACGCGGAGGCAATGCCATATACGCGCAACGGTCACAGCGGCTATCAGATAAAGTGGATGCCTAAAACTATAACTTTTCTGCTGGAAAAAGTTATTCAGTAAATTTCAAGGTTAAATTGTACGGTTGACAAGGAAGTTGACCGCAGACTTAAACCTTGAAACTTAGATTCAAGGCAAATTTTGAAAGGAGGTGAAAAAAATGATTGAAAACGGAATGGTGGTTGACCCGTGCGGCAAGTTGCCACTTTGCTATACTGGAAAATATTTAGGCTATAGCGGTGATTATGATGATTTTGACTATGGCGAAGATTATGAAATTCCAGAAGAATTTGTAGACGTATTCTTCGGAATTGACACCAGCAAGTTGACAGCAGACGAAGAAACTTCGTTGTGGAATGAACTTGACGAGCTGGCGTACAAAACAAACAATCCCGACATAAATCTTGGCGAACTTGAGGTTACGCTTATTGAAAAGGGTACGTTTGAGGACGAAGACCTGTACGGGTACATTGAAGTTACTGGGTACGCGCGAGAATCCGTGTACGAAGAATTGGAAAGTCTTATTGATAAGTACAACGTAGGCTACGTTAATATCAAAGACTGGAGGTAGAAAGATGAAAAAAATTTTGAACTACAAAACACAAAAAGCTATTTGGCGCCGTAGTTCGGAACTTGCGATTAAAATGCAGGGAAAAGCGGCAAAACGTCACGCGTTGTCTGCAGGACTTATTGAACAGGCGGCTAGCGCTAATACGGAACTTGAACGCCTTAATGCTTTTGCAAATTGTAAAGCTAATCTTTATAAAAAATCTTACTGGATTTTGGATGATTGGTATATAGCGTTTAACCGTAATTCGGTAGATGATGTTGTAAGCAAAATTATGAAACGCAAATTTGCTACAGATGAACCGTTTACAGTCGGTGAATATCTTGACTTAATCGCAAGTAAAGCGCCTTCCGAAAAAGACGCTTTCACTAATTTAGATAATGCGATTTTAGCATAGTTTTATTAATTTTACAAGTGGTGGGAGGGTATAAATTTTTTATACCTTCCTGCACGAAATAGGGGGCAAAAATTTGGAAACGATCGAAATGACGCCGATTGAGGAAACGCCGAAACCTACGTTGCCGATGTTGGAATTGGAAATTAAATTCTATCTTCAAAAGACGGCAGAAAACGTAGTTGAAATTGGAAAACGCCTTATTCTGGCAAAAGAAATGGTCGAGCACGGCGAATGGCAAAATTGGCTGGAAAATAATTTCAATCTTAGTCAAAATTCTGCAGGACGTTTTATGCAAATTGCTAATCGTTTTGGTGATATGTCAAAACGTCAAAATTCTGCATTAATGCAGAATTTGAATGCGACCCAACTTATAGCGATGTTAGCACTTCCAGCAGGAGAAGAAGAAAAATTTATAGCTGAAAAATCTGCTGAAGGTACACCCGTTGAAGATATGACGGTTAAAAAACTTCGCGAAGAGATTAAAGAATGGAAGGCGCGGGCTGAAAAAGCTGAAGAGAATTTTAAAGGCTGTGAAGTTGCGTTAAATATGAAAGAGCAGCAATGGGAATATTTAGGTGAGCAGTACGAAACTTTACAAAAAACGTACCACGAAGAATCAGCACGTATGGGGCGCGTTATGGAGGAACACGCGGATTTACTTGAGGAAAAAGAGCAGTTGAGCGATGAAGTTGCGGAACTCAAAAATAAACTTGCTAATCGCGCTACCGTCGAAGTGCCGCCTGCTGATTATGCGCAGTTGAAAACTGAAAACGCTGAACTTAAAAGCACAACTGAAAATCTGCAGAAAGAAATTAAAGAGTTGCAGGAGCGTCCTATTGAAGTGACGACAGAATATCCTGCTGACTACGAATCGACGAAAAAGCAACTTGCTGAACTTAAGGACAAAGAATCTAAACTTCAAATTAAACTTGAAAACGTGAACAAATTGAAAACTTTGTTTAGCACAGTTAGTACGTTTGTCAATACCGTTGACCTTGCTGACGCGGTACAGTTCCTCTGCGAAAAAGATTTCACAATGTTTAAAATTAAAATGAATATGTTAGAAAGTCTTTGCGCTAAATTGAAAAGTTACACACCCTCAAATTAAAAGGCGTGAAAAGTATGGAACTCAACATCAACATTAAGTTTAACAATGATGATTTAGTTATTTTAGCTGAAAAAGATAATAGCGACATTCTTCGGACGGCGTTGGTGTTGCTTAGCAATTTGGCTACACCGTCAAAAATAACCGAACCTAAAGTGACTGTTGAAACCGAAGAAATTAAACCGTCAACTGCGAAAGATCGTAAAGCGATTGAAAAAGAAATTAAAAGCATAATGCTTGAAAAGAAACCGCAAATGCCCGTATTCAAGGAAATTGTGAAAAGTTACGGCGTAGAAAATCTTAGCAGTTTGTCTGATGATGATTTACCTGAAGTATTGGAGAAGGCGAAGGCATTATGAAACACGCATTATTAGCGCCGAGTGCCGCGCATCGTTGGCTTAACTGTACACCGTCGGCAAGGCTTGAAGAAAGTTTTCCTGAAAGTGAATCTACTGCCGCCGCTGAAGGTACGTTTGCCCATCATTTTGCTGAAGTTACTTTGCAAAATTTTTTACACAATAAAAATGAAAAATGCGAAGAAAATAGCTATTACAGCAAAAGTTTGGAAGAATATGTTTCTGTTTATACAGACTGCGTAATTGAAAAGTACGTACAGGCGAAAAATCAAGATGAAAGCGCGGAATGCTTGATAGAGCATAAGTTTAGCTTGACTGATTTTGTTCCAGCTAGTTTTGGACACGCTGACGCCGTTATCTTGTCGAATGGATCACTTGAAATAATAGACCTTAAATACGGTAAAGGCGTACCAGTAAAAGCACAAAACAATTCACAATTAAGACTTTATGCGCTTGGCGTTTACGCGGAGATGTCATTTCTGTACGACATAAAAACTGTTACGGTAACGATAGTTCAACCGCGAAATGGCGGCATATCAAGCGAAACAATGACAATTGAAGAATTGCTGAATTGGGGAGAAAAGATAAAGCCGATAGCGCAGACGGCGTTTAAAGGCGAAGGCGAATTTAAGGCAGGAAGGCATTGCCAGTTTTGTCGGGCGGCTAATCTTTGTAGAGCGTTAGCAAATTACAACTTGGAAAAAGTAAAAGCTGACTTTGATAACCCTGATTTGCTGAATGATGATGAAATAGCTGAAATTCTTACCCGCGCTGATGACACAATTAAATGGTTGAACAGCATAAAAGAATATGCGTTAAGTGAATCTTTAAAAAATGGAAAGCGCTGGACAGGATTTAAGATTGTCGAAGGTCGTAGCGTTCGGAAAATTGTTGACGCTGAAAAAGCCGCTGAAATTTTAAAAGCTAATGGCGGCGAAGATAGCGAAATTTGGAAACCTAAAGAATTGTTAGGGCTTACGGCATTAGAAAAGAATTTTGGCAAAAAGAAATTAAGTGAAATGTTAGCGGAAGTGATTCAAAAGCCGAACGGTGCGCCGACATTGGTATCTGAATCAGACCCGCGCCCAGAATGGAACAACGTTAAAAATGATTTTGATGAGGAGAATTGAAAATGGCAAGAAATTTGAAACCTACAGAAGTTCGCGTACCGTGCCGCATTTCGTTTGCACACGTTATCGACGTTGACAAAAACGGCTTTTATTCGGGATCGTTGCTTATTCCGAAGACTGACACAAAAACTTTAACCGCTATCAACGCCGCAATTGACGCCGCTATTAACGACGGAAAGTCTAAACTTGGCAACAAAGACGGCTACGTCAATAAGAAAATGTTGAAACTCCCGCTCCGTGACGCTGATGAAGAAGGCAACACCAATGAAGGCTACAAAGGCGCAATGTTCCTTAACGCGAAAAATAAACGCCGTCCTCAATGCGTGAATCGTCGCCTTGAACCTATTGTCGATGAGGAAGAATTGTACAGCGGCTGTTATTGCAACGTTATGGTGAACTTTTACGCCTTTGCAGTTGAAGGAAACAAAGGTATTGCGGTTAGCTTAGGCAACGTGCAAAAACTTAGAGACGGTGACAGGCTCGGTTACGGCAGAAGTAGCGCTGAAGATGATTTTGACGAATTGGAAGACGACGACATTTTTGCGTAAGAGGAAAGACAATGAGAACACTCGCCATTGATTTAGAAACGTACAGCGAATTGGATATAAAAAAAGTTGGTACGTACAAATACGCGGCAAATTGTGAAATTCTTTTGTGCGCGTATACCTTTGATGACGAGACGGTAGAAATTGTTGACCTTGCTTGCGGAGAATCTTTACCCGCTGAATTTATCGACGCATTATTTGATTCAAAAGTTTTAAAGACGGCGTATAATGCGCAATTTGAAATTCAAGTGTTATCAAAATATTTTGGGCGGGAGTTAGACACGTCTCAATGGCAATGCACAATGGTTTTGGGCTTGTCATTGGGACTTCCTGCTGGGCTTGAACAGCTTGGAAAAGTTTTAAATCTTACGTCAGATAAGCGGAAATTAACGGCGGGGAAAAAATTAATAGGGTATTTCTCAAAGCCCTGCAGTAAAACTCAAAGTGCGGGGCTTTGGGATATTCCGCAACAGATGCGCAATCTTCCACAAAACAATTTAGATAAGTGGAAAGCGTTTAAAGAATATTGCAAGCAAGATGTTGAGACGGAACGGTTTATCAGAAGAAAGCTTGAAAAATTTTTACCTACAAACTTTGAAAAAAAATTATGGTGTTTAGATCAAAAGATAAACAGCAACGGTGTTTTGATAGACTTGAAACTGGTTGACAGAGCGATAGAAATAGACACTTTGATAAGGTCAAAGGCTTTACACGAAGGCGCGGAATTAACAGGCGGGCTTAATATCAATAGCAATCAACAAATGTTAGACTGGGTAGAAGAGCAGGAAGGCTGGCGCCCGTCAAGTTTTGATAAAGCCGCGCGAGCAGAAATAAAGCCAGTAAACCATAAAGTGCAAAAAATGTTAGAACTGCGAAATTTAATCAGCAAAACAAGCGTGAAGAAATATGAAACAATGCGTGAAACAGCTTGTGACGACGACAGGGCGCGGGGAATGTTCCAGTTTTACGGCGCTAACCGAACAGGACGCTGGGCAGGAAGACTTATTCAGTTACAGAATCTGCCGCAGAATCATCTTGACGATTTAGACATAGCGCGGCAATACGTACGAGACATTGATATAGATATGTTTTTCTTATTCTATGATAAACCGTCGGAAGTCTTATCACAACTAGTTCGTACAGCGTTTATAGCTGAAAAAGGAAGTAGATTTATAGTAGCAGATTTTTCAGCGATAGAGGCACGTGTGATAGCTTGGTTAGCGGATGAAAAATGGCGAATGAAAGTCTTTGCAGAAGGCGGAGATATATATTGCGCGTCGGCGTCAGAAATGTTCAAAGTTCCCGTTGAAAAGCACGGCATTAATAAAGAGTTACGGCAAAAAGGGAAAATAGCCGAATTGGCGTGTATTGCAGAAGGTGAGTTAGTTTTAACTGATAAAGGCTTAATACCTATCGAAGAGATAACACTCGAACATAAAATTTGGGACGGTGAAGAATGGGTATCTCATGAAGGTGTTATTTATAAAGGCGAAAAGGAAGTAATTACGTATGACGGACTTACAGCAACCCCCGATCACCTTGTCTGGATTGAGGGGCAATCGAAGCCAGTATACTTTGGAGTTGCCGCCACCTGCGGCGCACGTCTCCTTCAAACAGGAAATGATAGGACAGCAATTCGGTTGGGTAAAAATTATCAGCTCAGAAAAACGTTGGAACAAAGCGTGGAATCATTGTTATGTGTTGACGCAATGCACAAACTGCGGAGCAATACAATGGCAAAACTTGAACAATTTAACCAGCGGAAAATCAAAAGGCTGTCAAAATTGCTCTCAACCACGCCAAATTCCATTATGGTTGGATCGAAGATTAACCGCCGCAAAACAACGTTGCGAAAATCCGAAAGACAAGGGTTATCACAATTACGGTGCTCGGGGAATCAAATTTTGCTTTTCTTCGGTCTTAGAAGCGGGATTGTGGATTATAAAAAATCTTGGTTTACCAGTGCGTGCTATGGAAATAGATCGTATCAACAACAATGGTCATTATGCGGCAGGCAATTTACGTTTTGTTTCTCGTACGGAAAACAATTTAAACAAACGAACTACTGTATTAACAAAGTTCAACCCTCAAGAGTGGCCATATACTTATGTGACGGTGATACGAAAATTGTCACAGGGGCTAACAAGGGAAGAAATTATTCAAGACGCAGAAAAAACGGTGACGGAGAAACGAAAAAATTGGCGCATCATAGAAGAAAAGTTAAAGTCTATGACATCCTTAACGCTGGAAAACGCCATTGTTTTACCGTATCGGGAAAGTTAGTACATAATTGTGGATATGGTGGCGGCACGGGAGCATTAAAGGCATTTGGGGCAGATAAAATGGGCTTATCGGATGAAGAAATGCAGTCAATAATAGAAAAATGGCGGT
This sequence comes from Selenomonadaceae bacterium, assembly GCA_017445435.1. GTDB lineage: Bacteria > Bacillota > Negativicutes > Selenomonadales > Selenomonadaceae > Quinella. The sequence continues at coordinate 7,443 of JAFSUE010000071.1, forward strand.
TATCAAGCCCAAATATCTGTAAATTGTGGCGCGACGTTGAGTCGGCGGCTAAAAATGCAGTGCAATTTAAAAGACCGTTTACCTGCGCAAAAGGAATTATTTATGAAGTAATAGATAATTTCTTATTCGCAACATTACCTAGCGGCAGGAAAATTGCGTACTACAAGCCGTCAGTAGAAGATAATCAGCTGAAATATGAAGGATCACTGCAAGCGGCAGGTGGCTGGGGCATAAATCAAACTTGGGGCGGGAAGTTGGTAGAAAATCTAGTGCAAGCGATAGCGCGAGATTGTTTAGCAAAAGCAATGCTCCGAATAGACGCAGCAGGATATAAAATCGTTATGCACGTCCACGACGAAATAATTTGTGAAATGCCGAACGGACAAGGCAGTTTAGCAGAAATGATTGAAATAATGCGTCAACCAATAAAAAGTTTAGACGGCTTAATTTTAAATGCAGACGGCTATGAAACGGAATATTACCGAAAAGATTAAATGAAGGTGGGAAGATTGGAAACTATTAAATACGACGGAATGTTGACAATTTGCACGGGAGCAAGTCGTAAAACAAAAATCTGGAAACAGAAAAAAATGTTGTGGTCGGAACTTGTTAAACGGTTAAGTCAAACTAAACGCACAAGTGAAACACAGGCTGAATATTTTCGGCTTGGAAAAGCGCGTCAAGATGAAATAAAAGATGTTGGCGGCTTTGTCGGTGGCGAACTTCAAAACGGTAGACGTACGGCGTTGACAACATTAAACCGTACAATCATCACTCTTGACGCCGATTTTGCGGACAAAAATTTCTGGGATAACGTCATTAACATTTTTGACAATGCGATTTGCGTTTATTCGACGCATAAGCATACAGCTGAAAGCCCGCGTCTTAGGTTAGTTATTCCGCTTGACCGCGCTGTTTCTCCTGATGAATATCAAGCGATAAGCCGTAAGGTAGCTGAAAAAATCGGCATTGATAGTTTTGACGACACGACGTACCAACCGCATAGATTAATGTACTTTCCTTCAACGTCAAGTGACGCGGAATTTTTCTTTCAAGTTCAAGACGGCGAATTTTTAAACGCAGACAAAATTTTAGCGGAATATGACGATTGGCAAGACCAGTCAACGTGGGCGCGGTCAGCAAGGTCAGTTGAAAAAGTTCAGCACGAATTGAAAAAAGTTGAAGACCCGTTGACGAAAAAAGGAATAATCGGCGCATTTTGCAGAGCATACACCATTAGCGAAGTGATAAATACTTTTCTAGCGGATGTGTACGAAGAATGCGGCGAAAATCGCTACACGTATAAAGCGGGGTCAAGTTCTGGCGGCGCTATAGTTTACGAAGATAAATGGCTGTATTCGTTTCACGCTACCGATCCTTGCAGTTTGCAACTTTGCAACGCCTTTGATTTGTTGAGGATACATAAA
>JAFSUE010000007.1 GCA_017445435.1 Selenomonadaceae bacterium
AATATTTTCCTTTGATACGCCACGATTCACGAGCGCCCAACATTGCCGCTTCACGGCTGATATACGCATTTTCAAAACCTGGCAAATGTTTCACTAAATAATTTGCCATGTTACGCATCATTTTTCTAGCGTAAGTAACCGCCTTGCTGTACTCAATCGGATCAGTTGATTTAAATTTTACAGGAATTTCTGGAAAGTTGCAGGACATAACGCCAGTTTTGCCGATAATCGCGTAAGCTTGCATATATTCAGCTTCTTCCTGCGTAAGTTCGCCAGTTTCAACGCCGCGAGCCATTAACGCTTCCAACTTGTAACGCTGTTTTCTGTGCATAGCTTCCGCAATTTCAAAGTACGGCAATTCAGATTTGCACCAGTCCTCCTGCAATTCAACCACGACGTAATTATAAAGCTTTTCAATGTCAATGCCGCCCATTTCAAAACGAAAACTCATAGGCTGATTGTTGCCAGTTTTTTCATAGCCGCGCTCATAATCAACGCCGACGGTTCGCGATAAGTAAGCATCGCCAGTTGAATCAATAAACGTTTTGGCTTTAATCGCCGCAAGTCCCGCGATAGTTTGTACAATTACCGCAAAAATTTTTTTATCCTTGCACAAGGCGTCGACTAAAACTGTTTCGTACAAAATATTGACGCCGCTTTCTTCGCACATTTCATCATGAATCAAGCTTAAAACTTCGGGATTGTGCCACGTCTGCCCTGTAACTTTGTCGTCGTAGTCAATACCCTTTGCAAGAAGACGTTTTTTCAACTCCGTCAAATACGGCGTATCGGAATTTGGCGCGTGAGTCTGCATAAATGGATAGACGCAACCAATTACACCGAGTCCGCCGAGTGCAACGCTACGTTCAATCAAAACAGTTTTTGCACCTTTCCGTGCAGAATTTACTGCCGCCGCCGTACCACTTGGACCGCCGCCACAAACGCAAACGTCAACGTCATAAAGCACAGGAATTTCTTTTCCAGTATATTTTAACGTGCCTGCAGATTTTTTTTCTGCCGCGTCTACGTGATTATTTTCAGTTGAACCGCTTAAAATGACACCTGCCGCCGTCACGCCAGCAAGTTTAAATAAATCTCTGCGCGAAATGGGAATTGAAAAATATTTTCCAATTTCACCGATTTTGTTTTCATCACTCATAATATCACCTCGAAAATTTTTATCTGTTACGCAACCACTGACTTAATTTGTAGAAAACTTTTTGCAGTGGCGGCTGACGTTCAATTATTATTGAACCTGTACAAAAACTTCCTGCTGTTATCGGCTTATGTTCGCCAACCTGCGAAGTCCACAAGTAGCCTGATTCAGATTCTGGATCTTTCACAAGGTCGAAAGTCACTTCCATAACCGCGCCTTGCTGTGCCTGTAAAATGACTTGCGCGAGTTGTGCATTTCCTAAATGAAGTTGCAAACTTTGCGGCGTTATCGGATATTGTGAAACGCTACGGACAACGCCTATTAAACTTCCCGACTGCGAAACGTCGACGCCATTGGGCGCAAGTTGAATCGTCATATTTGGTTTAACGCGCTTTCCTTTATCCAGCGGAATGTAAAGCAAGCCTAAAAGTTCATCGCGATTTTGAGTAAGGCGAACTGAACAAATTGGCGTACCTGCACTTACAAGCGTTCCTTCAGTAACCATAACTTCATCAATAATTCCGTCATAATCGCTGTAAATATCCTGCGCCACGTCCTGTTGATATTTTTTCGCGTCGTACTGATAAGCTTGCCGCATTGCGTCACGGTCACTTGATGCAAGCCCCATTCCATATTGCGCCATTCGCGTATCTGCCACTTGTTCAGCTTGTTCCATATGCGCTATTAAATCGCCTTTCTTTACGGCGGCGCCAGGTTTAACGTAAAGGCGGGAAATTTTTCCTGTAGCAACGTGCGAAATATTCATAACGCCCGCCGAATCCATAATCATTCCCATTCCGTCAGCTTTAACAGTGAATGCGCCGTAGATTGACCATAAGACGACGGAGAAAAGCAAAATTAAAATTGCGACAAGCGCCATCCAAGTTATAGGCGTCGTTATCGGCAACATTGTATCTAACTTTTCAGGAGATCGCAGTTTGTCAAGGGCTTCCTTGCTGAAAATTTGTGAATTTTCTTGTCTTGCCATAATTACTTCATCCCATCATTAGAGGCAACGTCAACTTTCATTCCGCTATCAAGTCCCGTCGTTGCACTTGTCACAACCATTTCATTTTCACGAAGTCCCGCCGTAATTTCAATGTACATTCCGTCATCAGTACCAACTTTAACTGCGCGGCGTTCAAGCGTATTATCATCTTTCACGACGAAGACAGCTGACCTATCTTGACCAGCAACTGCGGATAACGGTACAGTTAAAGCGCGATGTGGCGTCGAAACACGAAGAGTAACTCCGCTATAAGTTTGCGGTTCTAAAATTCCAACGCGGTTATCGACTTCCCAAACAACTTTTCGCATTGCGGCGGCTTCATTAAGTGGCGGCGTAATTTCGCGAATCGTCACGGGAAAATTTTGCGCACTGCCCATATTCCCTGCGGCAAATTCTGTGTCGTAAGCTTTTCGCATAGCGTCAGAATTGCGGAAGTTCAACTCAAAACTTTCACCCAATCTTACGTGCTGGGCAAATCGATCCTCAAGCGGCATGGAAAAGTACAAGCGCTGAAAATTGCCGATAAGTGCAATAGGCGTTCCCGCTTGAACATACGCACCAATTTGTCGATAGAGAATTAAAACTTCACCGTCAATCGGTGCTGGAATTTGTTGGCGACCTTCCTGCGTCAAGTATTGGTCACGAACTATGATAGCTTCTTTCAACGCCGCTTCAGCCGCTAAATATTGCATTTGCGCTTCTTCATATTTTTCCTGAGACGTAGCGTCTTTTTCAATCAGTCGCTTATATCTAGCGAAGGAACTTTTGGCGTTGGCAAGTTGAGCCTCTGCGCGGGCAATGCTACTTTCCGCCTGTTGAACTTTCAAGGGAATATCTTCGTTCTGCAACGTAAATAAAATTTCTCCCTGCGAGACTTTACTATTTTTGTTGACGTACATTTCAGTTAATCGTCCGTCGATAAGTGCAACTGCGTCTGCCATATCCTCCGAATAAAAATTAATCGTGTCCAATACGAAAGTCGGATGAATACTTCGGAATTTTGCGCGTTCACCTTGAAGTGGAATTGCGCGTTGCTCCATTCGTTCAGTGATTCGCTGTTCGCCAGTTCGATTTAAATACATTCCATAGGCAATAAGTCCGACCGCACACATTAAGACTAGCACTAAGCCAACTACATAATATTTTTTCATATGTCCTCCGAAAAACTTTTTGCGCAGTATAAATTTTTGCCATTATATAACTTTTTTTTCTATTTGTCTTGAAAAATTTATAAAAAATCCTCCGCGCCATTGATAGCGTAGAGGAAAATTTTTATGGAAAAATTTTTGAAGTTATGAAATTTTTAATCTTAAATTCTAAATTCAATTACGCATTAAGCATTACGCATTCCTAATTAAATTTAGCAAGTGTGGCAAACTTCGTAAATGCCAGAGCGTTTTAAAGTGTTGACGACCGTTTCGCCGATATGTGCAACCGTGTCTGCAACGTCAATTCCAACTGCATTAAGCGCTTTAATCTTATCAGCCGCCGTACCTTTGCCGCCTGAAATTATCGCGCCAGCATGTCCCATACGTTTACCTTTCGGCGCTTGACGACCCGCGATAAATGCGGCTACAGGTTTATCTTTCATATTTTCAGAAATCCACTGCGCGGCGTCTTCTTCAGCACTGCCGCCAATTTCGCCAATCATCAATACGGCTTTTGTTTCTTCATCATCTTTGAAAAGTTTCAGCGCGTCAATAAAATCAATTCCCTTGACAGGATCGCCGCCAATTCCTATAGCCGTTGTTTGCCCAATGCCAGCCGCCGTAAGTTGGAACGTTGCTTCATATGTCAAAGTTCCCGACCGTGAAATTACGCCGACGTGTCCTTTACGGTGAATGTAGCCAGGAATAATTCCAAGTTTGCATTCGTCCGCCGTCAAAATGCCAGGACAATTTGGACCAATCAATTTAGTTTTTCTTCCCGCCATATAGCGGCGAACTTTCACCATATCCAAAACTGGAATGTGTTCAGTAATGCAGACGACTAAATCTAAGTCAGCGTCGACAGCCTCAAGGATTGAATCAGCCGCAAACCGCGCAGGTACATAGACGACTGAGGCATTAGCGCCCGTAGCTTTCACTGCGTCAGCAACCGTATTGAAGACGGGAACGCCTTCGACTTGTTGACCAGCTTTACCAGGAGTGACGCCGCCGACAATTTTTGTACCGTATTCAATCATCTGTTTTGTATGGAAAGACGCCGCCTTACCAGTAATGCCTTGAACTATAACTTTTGTATCTTTATTTACTAAAATTCCCATTGTAATTTCTCCCTAAATATTTTCAGCCGCTTTAACCAACGCTACAATTTTTTCGGCGCCGCCTTCCATTGTTTCAGCAACCATAACATTTTCAATCGCCGCGTCTTTCAACATCTGCCGCGCAATGTCAACATTCGTACCTTCAAGACGTACAACTACTGGCACGGGGAAAGAATTTTTGTCGCCAGAAATAATTTTCGTCGCGTCAATCAAACCCTTTGCAATGTTATCGCATTTGACAATTCCGCCAAAAATGTTTACAAAAATTCCTTTAGCCTGTCCGCCGTCCATCATAATTTGAAAAGCTTCAGCCGTCGTTTCAGGAGTCGACGCGCCGCCAACGTCAAGGAAGTTTGCAGGTGAACCGCCATAAAATTTTATTATGTCGACGGTAGCCATTGCCAAGCCCGCGCCGTTTACCATACATGCAACGTCACCGCCTAAGTTGACGTAGTTTAAACCAGACTTAGCCGCGCGAAGTTCCTTTGCGTCTTCCTCGCTTTCATCACGCAACGCCGCAATGTCAGGGTGACGGAAAAGCCCGCTGTCATCAAAATTTAATTTCGCGTCAAGGGCGATAACGTCATCTTCCTTCGTCAGTACAAGCGGATTAATTTCAACCTGTGAACAATCTTTGCCAATGAAGGCGTCGTAAAGTTTCAGCATAAAGTTTGACGCCTTACGAATTGCGGCAGGTGGAAAATTCAGCGCGTAAGCCATTCTTGTCGCTTGAAATGGGGCAAGACCAATTACTGGGTCAATGTATTCTTTAAAAATTTTTTCAGGCGTTTCAGCGGCAACTTTTTCAATTTCGACGCCGCCTTCAGAACTAGCCATCATTACAACCTGCGCGGACTGCCTGTCAATAACAAAGCTAAGATAATATTCTTTGGCAATGTTTGAGCCTTCCTCAATCAACAGGCGATTAACTTTTTTGCCTTCAGGTCCAGTTTGATGAGTGACTAAAACTTTGCCAAGAAGTTCCGACGCGTAAGTTTTCACTTCGTCAAGATTTTTCGCCAATTTGACGCCGCCAGCTTTACCGCGTCCGCCAGCGTGAATTTGCGCCTTTACGACGTAGACGGAACTTTCAAGCGTCTTTGCAACTTCAACAGCTTCATCAACGCTGAACGCCGCCTTGCCCTTCGGTACAGCAACGCCGTAGCTTTTCAAAATTTCCTTGCTCTGGTACTCGTGAATGTTCATAAAAATTTCTGCGCGATTTTTAACGCCTAATGCAATAAAAATGGCGCGATACGTAATTTAGCTTGCAGGTTTTAACTTTCAGCTGTCATTACGAATTACGCATTAAGCATTACGCATTAACGCGCCGCACCTCCTAAAAAAATTTTATTAAATTTCTTCGTCTTCAACTTCGCTTGACGTATCAGAAATATTTTCGTCTTCGTCAGAATTATTTTCGTCCGCCAAGATGATTTTGTCAACCCAATCTGTGACTTCTTCCGCGTCTTTTTCCAAAATGTAAACAAGTTCGCTGATTAAAATTTGTCGTGAAAGTTCCATTAATCGACGTTCGCCGCTAGCAATTTTATGTTTCCAATGTTGCCGCGTCAAATTTCTAGCAACCGCCGCCACTTCCATAATGTCGCCTGATTTTAATCGTTCCAACGTCGCATGAAAGCGTTTATTCCAGCTACCTTGTGACGTTTCAGATTTTCCGCTTAGAATCGCTTTAACTTCATCAAGTTTAGATTTGTCGATAACGTCGCGCAAACCAATTTCGTCAACTTTGTCAACGGGCAGCATAAGTTTAAGACTTCCCATCGGCAAACGCAGGACGTAATAAGATTGCGTCACGCCGCCGACTTCCTGTTCCTCAATGCCAGTCACTTCACCCGCGCCGTGCATTGGGTAAACAACTCTGTCGCCAATCTTCATCTCACGCCACCCCCTGATTAATGCGTAATGCTTAATTCGTAATTCGTAATGAAAAGCTACTCACTACTAACTACTGACTACTCACTAAATTTATCATTCTTCCTTTGTCGAACGTAAAAATAATTTTGTTAATTCCTCCTTCGGATCAGCATTTTCATATAAAATTTTATAAACTGATTCGCTTATCGGCAATTCGACAGCTACGGACTTTGCAAGTTGAATCAGCGCGGCAACCGTTTCGACGCCTTCAGCAAGTTTATCAAAACTTTTACGTTGTACGAACTCTTCACCGAATCTCCGATTGTGACTGTGTGCAGAAAATAACGTCGCTTCATAGTCGCCCAAGTGACTAAGACCGTACACCGTCATTTTGTCGCCACCCAATGCACCAATCAGCCGTGAAAGTTCAGCCGTACCACGTGCCATTAACGCACCTTTCAAGCTGGAGTAGTTCAAGCCGTCCAACATTCCCGCCGCTAATCCTACGACGTTTTTAGCCGCCGCGCCTATTTCCGTGCCGAGTAAATCTTTTCCGTAGTAAAAGCGAATCAATGGACTTTTAAAAATTTCTACAAGCCGTCGCGTTAATTTTTCATTCAACGAACTCATTACCATACAATTCGGAATTTCATTCAAAAAATCCTGCACGTGACCAGGTCCAACCCATACAGCAATTTTTTCCCGCGCAGAAATATTTTCTTCGGCAAAAACTTCCGTCAGACGTTTACCAGTGCCGCGTTCAAGCCCTTTCATACACAGCACAAAAATTTTTTCGCCTAAATTATTTTTCGTCGTAAAATTTATTTCCTTAACAAGTCCGCGCAGATTTTGTGAACCGACGGAAATTATTATCACGTCAGCAAAATTTAAAACGTCGCCAAGATTTTTTGTCAACTGAACATTGGCGGGAAGTTTTAAATATTCATTGCTACCAGTAAGTTCAAGTCGCCGCATATTCGCTGAACCTTCGCGTCCGTACAATTTGACTTCGTGACCAATTCGGCTAGCGTACCAAGCGTGAAAACTCCCCCAGCGTCCGCAACCGATAATTCCAATTTTCATAATTCTTAATTCCTAATTCTAAATTCTTAATTCATTTAAGCTGCCCGAGAAAAGGTTGTGGCGTAAACGTAATTTTTTCCGTCGCCAAAAATGCATTGACAAGGAAAAGTAATTCGGCGTCCATACCCCCCCCCTCACGGAATTTAATATTATTTTCAATTAAAAATTTCCGCTTGAAAAATTTTGTGCTGATAACGTTTTCAATACTTTTATTCGCCAGCGCTATAAGTTTTTGGTCATTGGGAATTTCAAACTCCGCGATGCCGTTTAAATTTTGTAAAGCCGCATCAACTTTCAAGGAAAATTTTTTATTTGGAATGCCGTTTATACTAATGTCGCCATTTTCGTTTTCCACAATATTTTTCGTCGAACAAA
>JAFSUE010000072.1 GCA_017445435.1 Selenomonadaceae bacterium
CTTACTACTTACTACTTACTACTTACTAAACATTATACTTTAAATCTTATAAAATGTTAAAACATTTTTCGCTTAAATTTAAAAATTTGATTAAAAGGCGTGAACTTAAAATGTCCAACGAAAATATTTCTGCGCTGAAAAAAAATTTGCGGCGGGAAATAAATTCACGGCTGAAAACTTTGTCGCAGGAAGAGCGCGTACAGTTTAGCCGCGCAGTTGTAGAAAAATTCTTAGCGTCAACCGTCTATAAAAATTCCGCAGTTATAATGGCGTACTTGTCGACGGCGGAAGAAATTCAGCTGAACGAATTTATTTCAATCGCCTTGAAAGACGAAAAAATTTTAGCTGTACCGTTTATCGAAGGACGCGAAATGCAAGCTGTACGACTGCCGAATCTTGACGCGTTGGAAGTTGGCGCGTACAAAATTTTGACGGTTAAAAGTGACGTTAGAAAATTTATCGACGCTGAAAAAATTGATTGCGTAATAACGCCTGGTCTTGCCTTCGACGCTAACTTTAGCAGACTTGGCAAAGGCGCTGGCTACTACGATAAATTTTTGTCCCGCGCAGTCAACGCAAAAAGAATCGCGCTTGCCTACGATTGCCAACTTGTTGAAAGTGTTCCAATCGCGCCGCACGATTTAAAAGTTGACGCCGTTATCACTCCTACGAAAATTTTGGAAGGTGAAGTTAAAGTTGGCATTGGAAATTGAACGAAAATTTTTAGTCGACGCTGAAAAGTTACCCGCGCAGATTTTAACTGACGGCGAAAAAATTTTTCAAGGCTATTTATGCGTCGAACCTGCGCGGACAGTAAGAGTACGGACGAAAGGTCAACGCGGCTTTCTCACAATAAAAGGCGCTAACGTTGGAATTGTACGTAAAGAATTTGAATATCAAATACCGATTGAAGATGCGCTGGAACTTTTAAAACTTTGTCAAAAGGTTTTAGAAAAAATCCGCTATAAAGTACAACACGCTGGAAAAATTTGGGAAGTTGACGTTTTCGCGGGAAAGTATGAAGGCTTAATCTTGGCAGAAGTTGAATTGACGGCGGCAGATGAAGTTGTAGAGTTGCCAGCTTGGCTTAACAAGGAAGTTTCGGACGACCCGCGTTACTTCAATTCAAATTTGGCGTTAAATTCTTGAAAAATTTTATTTAAAATTTTTTTTACGCGTTGAAAAATTTTTTAGTTGTGATAGAATTACTTTCAGTAAAAGATATTTTTTAGGAGGGCTTGCGATGAAATATATTTGCGTTTGCGGCTACGAATACGACGAAGAAGCGGGCGATCCCGATAACGGCATTGAACCTGGCACAAAGTTTGAGGATTTGCCTGAAGATTGGGTTTGCCCTGTCTGCGGTCTTGGCAAAGATAATTTTGACGAAGAGTAAATTTTTTTCAATGTGCAATTAACGCTTTCAGCTTTCAAAAATCCTAAAAGCTAAAAGCTAATACCAAAAAGCTATATTAGGAGGTAAATTTTTTATGAAAATCACAGTAGTTGGTGCTGGTAACGTCGGCGCAACGGCGGCTAATGTTTTGGCTACGAAAGGCTTTGCAAGTGAAGTCGTCCTTATCGATATTAAAGAAGGTCTTTCCGAAGGCAAGGCAATGGACATTATGCAAACGGCGCATATGTTGAACTTCGACACGAAAGTTAAAGGCGTCACCAATGACTACGCAGCAACGGCAGGCTCACAAGTCGTTGTAATTACGTCTGGCATTCCGCGTCGTCCTGGTATGAGCCGCGAAGACCTTATCGGTACTAACGCTAAAATCGTCAATCAAGTTGTTTCCAGCGTTTTGAAATATTCGCCTGACGCAATTTTAATCATCATTTCAAATCCTATGGACACGATGACTTACTTGACAATTAAATCTTCTGGCTTGCCACGCAACCGCGTACTTGGTCAAGGTGGTATGCTTGACAGTAGCCGTTTCCGTTATTTCTTGGCAGAAGCATTGAAAGAAGCTGGCTACCCTGCGTCTGTAACTGATGTTGATGGAATGGTCGTCGGCGGTCACAACGATAAAACTATGGTTCCGCTTGTAAGCTTGGCAACGTATCGCGGAATTCCTGTAACGCAACTTTTGAGCGACGAACAAATTACAAAAGCTGTTGAATCAACGAAAGTCGGCGGCGCAACTTTGACGAAACTTTTGGGAACGTCTGCTTGGTATGCACCAGGCGCGGCGGCGGCAGCTATGGTTGAGGCTATCGCACTTGACGCTAAAAAGTTAATTCCGTGCTGTGTCTACCTTGACGGCGAATATGGCGAAAAAGATTTATGTATCGGCGTACCTGTAATTCTTGGCAAAGATGGCTGTGAAAAAATCGTCGAAGTTCAATGCTCTGACGCAGAAAAAGCGAAATTTGCTGAAAGCGTTGCGGCGGCTCGTGATACTAACGCTAAAATCGGTGACGCATTGAAATAAATCGTTAATTTAATTAGGAATGCGCAATGCGTAATGCGTAATGAAAGTTACAAGTTACACACTAAAAGCTACAAATTAATATAAACTCTGCCGTACATTGCGGTGGAGTTTATTTTTTTACCGCATATTGACGATATACTTTTTGAAAGTTAGGAGGTGTAAAAAATGATTGAAAGAATAGAAAAAATTAGTCGAGTTAAGCGCGTCGATAATGATGTTGGTAGACAATACGACGATTCGCGGCGAAATGGCGGCAGAAGTTTTCTTGACGAATTGAACAGCGCAATGGGCAAAAAAAATATCCCTAAGCCCGTGAAAATTTCCGATCCTTATGCGTTGGAATTAACGAGCATAGGGACGCAATCCCTATTTTACTACGCGGGACTTGATTTAGAAGCGCTACTACCTACGAGGTGATTAAATTGAATGACGAAAAATTTATGCAGTTAGCCCTTTCAGAGGCAAAAAAAGCTTACGACGAAGGCGAAGTTCCAATAGGTGCCGTTCTCATAGACGAGAGCGGCATTTTAATTTACGCTGAACATAATCGAATTGAACAGCTTGACGACGCAACGGCGCACGCTGAAATTTTGCTACTGCGCGGCGCGGCTGAAAAATTTGGGCGACGAAAACTTTCAAGCTGTACAATTTACGTGACGGTTGAACCTTGCCCAATGTGTGCTGGCGCGTTGGTACTTTGTAGGCTAAAGCGGCTAGTTTACGGCGCAGTTGATTCAAAATTCGGCGCGTGTGAATCGCTTTTCAACGTGACAAACAATCCCGCGCTTAATCATCAGCTAAAAATTACGGCGGGCGTTTTGGAAAAAGATTGTCGTGAACTTATACAAAATTTTTTTATGGAGCAACGGTCATTAAAATTTTGAAATCCAAATTTACATACTTCAATCTGGCTACTATTAATAACTAAAGTTTTACTGGTCTGTGATATGATTTATTTTTTTATACCTTCATAACTGGTTAATTAGGAATGCGTAATTCGTAATTCGTAATGAATCCTACCCTTCTACAGCCTACCACCTATGACGGCTCAATTTTTTATTTTGATATTTTGCCTATTGACATTTTGACAATAAGGGATTATCATAATGCCCGTGTTCACCGCTAAGGTCGACAATAAAAATTTTGGGAGGCAAAAATTTATGATTAAACCACTTGGTGACAGAGTTGTAATTGAAGTCGCCGAAGTCGAACTCAAGACTAAGAGCGGCATTATTATGCCCGAGACTTCAAAAGAAAAACCGCAGAAAGGTAAAGTTATTGCCGTCGGTACTGGCAAACTTCTTGACAATGGCAACCGCGCAGTTCCCGAAGTCAAAGTTGGCGACGACATTATTTTCAACAAGTACGCGGGCAGTGAAGTCAAAGTGGACGATAAAGAATATCTCATCATCCGCGAAAGCGATATTTTAGCTATTATCTAACTAATGCGTAATGCGTAATTCGTGATGCGTAATGAAAAAATTTTAGTAACTGCGCACGGCGAATTATTTTTGGAGGTAAATTATTTTGGCAAAAGAAATTTTGTTTAATGAAGATGCGCGTCGTGCACTTGGTCGCGGCGTTGACGCTCTTGCAAATGCAGTTAAAGTTACTCTTGGACCTAAAGGTCGCAACGTTGTACTTGAAAAGAAATATGGCGCACCGACAATCACTAATGACGGCGTAACCATTGCACGCGATATTGAACTTGAAGATCACTTTGAAAATATGGGCGCACAGCTCGTCAAGGAAGTTGCTACGAAGACAAATGACGTTGCTGGTGACGGCACAACCACCGCTACACTTTTGGCACAAGCTATCGTTCGTGAAGGTATGCGCAATGTAGTTGCTGGCGCTAACCCGATGATTATTAAAAAAGGTATCGAACTTGCCGTTAAAAAACTTGTCGAAGAAATTAAAAATGCCTCAAAGAAAGTTGAAGGCAAAGACGCTATCGCGCAGGTTGCGGCTATTTCCTCTGGCGACGAAGAAATTGGACAGCTTATCGCTGACGCTATGGAAAAAGTTGGTAAAGACGGCGTTATCACCGTTGAAGAATCAAAAACTATGATGACCAACTTAAACGTCGTCGAAGGTATGCAATTCGATCGCGGCTACATTTCCCCTTACATGGTAACTGACGCTGATAAAATGGAAGCTGTCCTCGACGATCCTTTCATTCTTATCACTGACAAGAAAGTTTCTTCAATCGCTGACATTATGCCGATTCTCGAACAAATTGTTAAGAGTGGCAGACCGCTTGCAATTATCGCTGAAGATGTTGACGGCGAAGCGCTTGCAACTATCGTTGTGAACAAACTGCGCGGCACGTTCAAGGCGCTTGCAGTTAAAGCTCCTGGCTTTGGCGACAGAAGAAAAGCTATGCTTGAAGACATTGCAATTTTGACTGGCGCAACTGTCATAAGTGAAGATGTTGGACGTAAGCTTGAAAGCGTAACCTTTGAAGATTTGGGAACTGCGCGTCAAATTCGCTCCACGAAAGAGGAAACGACTGTTGTTGACGGCGCTGGCGATAAGAAAGCTATTGAATACCGCGTTGCTCAAATTAAAAAGCAGATTGAAGAATCTACAAGCGATTTCGACAAAGAAAAACTTCAAGAACGTCTTGCAAAACTTTCTGGCGGCGTAGCAGTTATTGAAATTGGCGCGGCAACTGAAGTTGAAATGAAGGAAAAGAAACTTCGCATTGAAGACGCGCTTAATGCTACACGTGCGGCAGTTGAAGAAGGTATTGTAGCTGGCGGCGGTACGACGTTTGTTGACATTCTGCCAGTTCTGAATGAAATTAAAGCGGCTGGCGACGTTAAAGTTGGCGTTGAGATTGTCAAACGCGCCATTGAAGAACCTGTACGTCAAATTGCTAACAATGCTGGTCAAGAAGGTAGCGTCGTTGTTGAGGCTGTCAAGAAAGCTGGCAAGGGCGTCGGTTTCAATGCGTTGACAAATGAAATGGTCGATATGATTGGCGCGGGTATTGTCGATCCTGCAAAAGTTGTACGTTCAGCATTGCAAAATGCGGCATCAATCGCGGCTATGATTCTTACGACTGAAACATTAGTTGCTGATAAGCCTGAACCTCCTGCACCTGCTATGCCTGGTGGAATGGGCGGCGGCATGCCTGGTATGATGTAATTTAATAGCTACTAGTCACGCTAGTAGGCGAATAAAGTCTGTTATATAAATGAAGTCTGTAGTTCAATTTTGACTGCAGACTTTTTTATTGGAGGGAAAAATTTTTGAAGACGCAGGGGCTTACAATAATTCATACGGGCGACGGTAAAGGTAAATCAACTGCGGCATTCGGCTTGGCTCTTCGTGCTTACGGCGCAGGGCTCAACGTCTTAATCTTGCAGTTCATC
>JAFSUE010000073.1 GCA_017445435.1 Selenomonadaceae bacterium
GAGACCAAAGTTTTGCCTATCATAGCGTCTTTGCTCCAGCCTGGACGATTCGTGAACAGATAGCGAATTGCAACGGCTAAGTAGTGGTTAGGATTCATCAAGCCTTGCGGCGTAACGATACCATGTCTATCGTAGTCAGTGTCGTTGCCGAATGCAATATCATATTTATCTTTCAATGCAATAAGATTCGCCATTGCAAAAGGTGACGAGCAGTCCATTCTAATTTTTCCGTCATGGTCAGGCGGCATAAAGCTAAATGTATAATCAATGTTAGGATTGACAACGTTAATTGGCTTTTTAATTTTGTAAACTTCGTTGATTAAATCCCAATAGAAAATGCCAGAACCGCCGAGTGGATCTGCGCCGACGTTCAAGCCAGAATTGATAACCGCGTCCATATCGATAACGCGGGACAATCCTTTAACGTAAGGCATCATATAATCCATGAAGTGGACGTTATCCATTTTTACGGCGCGTTCAAACGGAATGCGTTTAACAACTTTGTCGACGCCTTCTTTGATAATTTCATTAGCGCGATTTTGAATTATTTTAGTAGTTTCAGCGCTTGCAGGTCCGCCAGTAGTTGGGTCGTACTTAATACCGCCGTCAGTTGGAGGATTATGCGAAGGCGTGATAACGATACCGTCAGCCTGTTTAGCTTCTTTGCGCTCATAGTTATGCTCAAGGATAATGCGCGAAACAACGGGCGTAGGTACTGGCTTGAAACCTTCTTGAAGGATAATGTCGACGCCGTTAGCCGCCAAAACTTCAACGCAACTGCGAAGTGCAGGTTCAGAAAGTGCGTGAGTGTCTGCGCCGATATACAGCGGTCCTTGAATTTTTTCAGCGGTACGGTATTCGTAAACTGCCTGCGCGATAGCCAAAATATGCTGTTCGTTAAAGCTGTGGAGTTTTGAACTGCCCCTGTGTCCTGACGTACCAAAAGCGACGCCTTGAGTTTTGTTTTCAGGATCGGGTGCGAGTGTGTAATAATCGCTAATCAAAGACGGAAGGTTGACAACGTTTTTCTTCTCCATTAAGAAATCCCCCTCTGTTCGTAAAATTTATAATACGCCCAAATTTTGAGCGGTTATTAACAATTTACCATTTATCATAGTCAGCTTTTTTAATAATTTCTGATTTAGCGTAAGACGATGTTTCACCAGGTGCGCTGATATAAACTATTTTTGCAGATTTTGATTTGGATTGTCCAGAATCTCTATCACTTATGGGAACTACGACAAAGTCACCAACTTTAACTTCAAAGTCACCTACAAGGTAAGAATAACTTCTTTTTGCGCCTGCCTCAAAGATGACATTAACAAATCTTTTTTCAGCATTAAAATTTTTTACAGTTTGTATCGAAGAATTAATTTTACGAATGACATTAGACTTTGCGTAGTTCGACTGTTCGCCAGGTACGCTAACATATTTAACGGTTGCGACTTTAACTTCATTTGCGCCAGAATATTTGCTACGGAAAGGAACTTCGACAAGATCGCCAACTTTCAAGTCATAGTTATCGCCGATAAGATAATCATAAACTTGAGTATCGCCTTCCTTAAAGGACACTGAAACAAATTTTCTTACCGTTGGCAAAATTGGTTCAATTCTTGACGCCGATAAAGTTTCTTGTTCACGAAGTTTTTCTTTCAAGCGGGCAACTTCATCTTTGTATTTATTTGTAAAGTAAATAGATATACAGAGTGCACAAAGTAAAAAAACAATCAATGCTTCCATTGACAAATTTACCTACCCGCGAATAATCGCCAAAAGTTCATCGCGTTTACCTTCCATTAAAGCTTTATCGCCGCGTGATTCGACGTTCAGCCTTATGTATGGTTCAGTTTGAGACCCGCGCAGATTAAAACGCCACGTTGGATAGTCAATGCTAAGCCCGTCAATATAGTTGACTTCGCCGCCGTCAGAATAAAGTTTTTCAACCTTCGCCATAATTTCTTTGACTTTGTCGACGCCAGAAACTTTTGTATTAATTTCGCCAGAGCAAGGGTACTTAGCAATTCTTTCACCGACAAGCTGGGATAAAGTTTTGCCTGTTTCGCTCATAAGTTCCAGCACCATAAGCCAAGGAATCATTCCGCTATCACAATAATAAAAATCGCGGAAGTAATGATGACTTGCCATTTCGCCGCCGTAAATCGCGTTGTATTCGCGCAATTTATCTTTCATGAAGGAATGCCCCGAGCGACAAATAATCGGCGTACCACCAAGATTTTCAACAATGTCAATCGTATTCCACAATGCGCGTGGTTCACAGACAACTTTTTCACCTTTGTTATGTTCAAGGAAAATTTCAGCCAGCAAGCCGACCATATAATAACCTTCGATAAAGCCGCCTTTTTCGTCAAACATAAAACAACGGTCACAATCCCCGTCAAATGCAATGCCACAAGCCGCGCCATTTTTTATGACAGCGTCCGCCGTTTCTGCGCGGGCATCTTGCAACAATGGATTAGGTACACCGTTAGGGAAAAAGCCGTTGGTATCGTTATGGACTTTGATAACTTCAAAGGGTAAAAATTTTTCAATTTCGTTGATAATCGGACCTGCCGCGCCGTTGCCAGTATTAATGACGATTTTTAACGGTTTAAGCGCGTCGACTTCAACGTAAGATAAAAGGCGCTTGATGTAGTCAGGCATTACGTCAATTTTATGAATCGTCCCAGTAGCTTTTCTGTACGACCAATCGCGGCTTTCATCTTCAATCGCGGCTTTAATGTCGAAAAGCCCAGTATTGCTAGAAATTGGGCGGCAACCTTTTTTAACGAACTTTAAGCCGTTATAATCTTTTGGATTGTGAGACGCCGTGACCATAATTCCGCCGTCAAAATCGTTAAAGCCCGTTGCAAAGTAAATCATTTCCGTGCCGCACTGTCCAACGTCGAAAACTTCACAGCCAGCCTCTGCCAGACCGCGTGCAAGCGCGTCACTAATCGTAGGGCTTGAAAGTCTAATGTCGTGACCTATGGCAACTTTTTTGGCGTCGAAGAGTTCAGGAAAAATCCTGCCGATACGATATGCAAGTTCTTGATTGACACTTTCAGGGTAAATTCCTCGAATGTCGTACGCGCCAAAACCAGATGTATTAATCGCCATAATCAAACCCACTTTCTCTGTAAAATTTAAATCAAAAAAATTTTTTATACCAATTTTATTTTTCTATTCTACCTTATAAAAGAATTTCCTTTTAAATTTGCAGAAAATTTTAAATGAAATTTCGCTGAAACATAAAGCTAAAAGTATCGGCATACAAAAATTTTTTTAATTTTTAAGCACGAAAAAATTTAACTTTTTGCTTGCAATTATCGAATCTATTATGTACAATTAGCGTACAAAACTGTCAAGGATGTTTTCTTAGGAAAAATTTTTTCAAGGGAAGGGTGAGTAAAAATGGCGATGACAATTTCTAATATGGTTAATTCGGGGTTCAATTATAATAATTTTTTCAATGCCACTTCGATTAACCAAAATGCTACACAAAAATCTATATCGAATTTGTGGAATACGTATAGCTCCGCACAGACAAATTCGACAAGTACAATCGCGGGTCTGCAGGAAGTTAGGACTAACGCGGCGGCGCTTGTGTCAAGCTATGATGAAGCTAAAAACGCTTTCTATGACGAATTTGATGCTAATATGGAAAATCTTTCTAACTCTGCACAAGAAGTTAAAGAATTCGACTTTGAAAGCGTAGCGGCATTTTCAGCGGCGTCAAAAGTTGTTGAGGCGGCTAGTGAAACGGCTAGCAAAAATGCTGAAGAAACTGCGGCTCAATCTACAACTGCCGAAAATGTTGAAGAAGAAACTTCAGCGGCGGCAAAAGTTATTGAGAATGCTAACAAACATCATATCGTACAAAGTGAATTTGGCGCGACCGTTTTAACTGATGAAGAGGCTGGCAAGGTTGTCAATACAGATGGTTCTGTCACTACGACGAATGAAGACGGCTCGAAAGTTACTTCATATGGTAACGGCGCTATCACAAAAACTGAAACGTACGACGGCGAAGGCAACAAGCGAATTGAAACAGCGTACAGCAAAGTTATGCAGTCGGCGTTAAAGACGGTTCAAGATTTTGTTGATAACTACAACGGCGCGATTGAATTTTTCCAGGACAATAGCTCCGTATCAGCACGTGTAGGCAGAATGGCTGAACTTTTCGGCGATACTACTTACCGTGCGTCAAGCTATGAATCTATCGGAATTGGCGTCAACAATGATGGCACTTTGTCGATGGATACTGAAAAAGTTGCTCAAGCGATTGTCAACAATCCTAGCAGAGTTTCAGACGTTCTTGGCGGTACAGGTTTAGCAGACAAGGCCGAAGCGCATGTCGACGTAGCAAACAGCCAGCGCAGTCAGCTTTTCCCGAGTGCGCAAGCTATGTTTGGCGAAGAACTTTCTACGGCGTCATTTTACACCAGCGGCGCTTATCTCAATATGAATGCCGCGTCTAATCTTGGAAATTTAGTTAATATGATGTTCTAAAAATTTTTAAAAAATTTTTTCGCAAGGTACGCGATTTACGTTGATGTCAAAAGATTTTTTTCGGCGAAAAATATTTCGTCGAATTTTTTTGCTTTAAATTTCATTCCAGCAACGTCAAATAAAGTTCGTCAATTTCTTTCAATTTAAGTTCATGCGCCGCCGCCAATTCCGCTAACTTTGCAGGGTCGACGGCGTTATTTATTTCGTACTCCAACATTTTCAGTTCCATTTCGGACATTTTCAATTTAGCTTCCAACTTTTCAAGTTGACTTTCACTTTTCGGCTCTGACTTAACTTTAGCAGTTGGAGAAATTTTTTCAGCTTTAAGTTTTGGCGTTGAAATTTTTTCCTGCTTAATCGGTACGACTTCACGCGGCAAAAATTCAATTACCCGTGACGTGACTGAATCTAGCAGGTATCTATCATGCGTGACGATTAAAATTGTGCCGTCGAAAAATTTCAGCGCATTTTCAATCGCTTCCCGCGCAGGTAAATCTAAATGGTTTGTAGGTTCGTCAAGCAATAAAAAATTTGCGCCAGTCAAAATTAATTTCGCTAGCGCTACACGTGTTTTTTCACCGCCTGACAAATCGGCTATCGGCTTTTCGACAATTTGGACGCCTAAATCAAGCCGTGCCAATTCTGCGCGGGCGCGTTCAATCGTCAAGCCAAATTCATTTATCAATTCTTCAAGCGGCGTTGCATTTAAATTTAATTCTTCGTGACCTTGTGACAGGTAGCCGACCTTAACGCGGTTACCAATTTTTATTTCGCCTGAATCCGCTTTAAGTTCACCGACAATAATTTTCAGCAACGTTGACTTACCGACGCCATTTTTGCCGATTAGCCCGACTTTTTCGCCCTTCCAAATTTCTAAGCTAAAGTTCGTGATAATATTTTTGAAATTAATTTTGTCAAGAATTAAAATTTTATTGGCAGATTCTGCCGCGTCACCAAGATTGACTTTGACAAATTCATCTGACGGCGGCTTTTCAAGGCGTTCCATACGATCCAAAATATTTTGTCGACTTCGCGCACGTTTAGCAGTCGACGCCCTAACTTTATTTCGCCGTACAAAATCTTCAAGCTTGGCAATTTCTTCCTGCTGTTTTTCGTAAGCCTTCCATTCATAATTGCGCCGTTCAGTTTTCAGCTGTACAAATTTTTCGTAGTTGCCAGCGTACAAAGTCGCCTTGCCATTTTCTATATCAAGAATTTTCGTAACGCAATTTTGCAGGAAGTGTCTATCGTGAGTGACGGCGATAACCGTACCGCGATAGTTTTTTATGAATTCCTCAAGAAAATCTATCGCGTAAATGTCAAGGTGATTTGTCGGTTCATCTAAAATCAAAATTCGCGGTTCATTCAAAAGTGCACGTGCCAGCGTAATTTTGCCAGTCTCACCGCCGCTAAAATTTTTAGGATTTTTTGCAAGTTCAGATTCGGTAAAGCCTAAGCCGTACAAAATTTTCCGCGCTTGAAATTCTTCAGCACCGCCGCTAATCATTTCTTCAAGCAAAGTTGGGCAACA
>JAFSUE010000074.1 GCA_017445435.1 Selenomonadaceae bacterium
GTGGACTTAGGCGGCTGTTCCGCTAGTTATAAGCAAAATCGCGCCAGTGATGATAATCACGCGGACGATGAACTTAATAACACGCATACTTACCACCTCCTTTTCAGGAAGTGGCTAACCGCCTGCCGTTTCCAGCACCGTTTGAAGTATAACATACATTAAAACTTTTTGACAAGCGCTGATAATTCTACAAAAATTTGACGGCGAACGAATAAATGACTTGCAAAAAAATTTTCCTATGGTAAAGTTTTATTGGTGATGAAAATGTATTTAGGAATTAACGATGAAAATTTTCTTCGCGAAAAAAAAATCCCAATGACTAAGCGCGAAATTAGAATTTTAACGCTTGCCCTTGCGCGTGCCTATGACGCTGGAATTATCGTCGACATTGGTGCGGGTACTGGCTCAATTTCAATCGAAGCCGCTAAATTCGTGCCAGACGGAAATATTTTCGCGATTGAAAAAAATCTTGATGCAGTAGAAATCCTTAAAAAAAATCTTGAAAACTTTTCCGTCGATAATGTCACAGTCATAAATTCAGAGGCGGCGCAGGCATTGAAAAATTTTTCACGTTTCGACGTTGCAATTATCGGCGGTAGTGGCGGTAACCTTGAAGAAATTCTTGACGCTGTCGACGAAAAATTAAATGCGGGTGGTCGTATCGCCGCAAATTTAATTTCCATTCAAAATTTATCAACTTGCCTTCAATGGTTTAAGCGTCACGAAAATTATCATTACGAATCAATGCAAGTTCAAATTAACCATTTCAATCAAGTCGGCGTTTATGATATGGCGAAGGCGGCTAACCCAATTTGTATTGTCATAGGAACGAAGGATTAAGGGTAAATTATGACCGAATTGGTACAAGAAAAATTGAAGACGTTGCCCGATTCGCCTGGCGTATATCTTATGAAAAATTCGCAGGGAAAAATTATTTACGTCGGTAAAGCTATCGTCTTAAAAAATCGCGTCCGCCAATATTTTCAGTCGAATAAAAATCACAGCGTCAAAGTTCGTGCAATGGTTGCGAAAATTGCTGACTTTGAAACAATCGTCACGTCGTCCGAAGTTGAAGCGCTTATCCTTGAATGCAACTTAATTAAAAAGCATCGTCCGCGCTACAACGTCTGCTTAAAGGACGATAAAAGTTACCCGTACTTGAAATTGACGCTGAATGAAGATTTTCCCCGCGTCTTCATCACGCGCCGAATCATTGACGACGGCTCAAAATATTTTGGACCTTACACAAATTCGCAGGCGGTTAAAGATTCGCTTGAACTTCTGCGCAAACTTTTTCCACTTCGTACTTGCAAAACTTTGGGCAAGCGTCCCTGCCTTGAATACCACATTAACCGCTGCTTAGCGCCCTGTGTCAACAAAATTTCCCGCGCAGATTATGCCGACTTAGTCAAGGCTACTGAAAAATTTTTAGAAGGTAAGACGGCGGACGTTGAACGCGATTTGACGGCGAAAATTTCACAGGCGGCTGAAAGTTTGAACTTTGAACTTGCCGCGAAGTTGCGCGATATTCTTTTATCTGTCAAAAAAATTTCTGAAAAACAAAAAATCGTAACTGATACAGGCGACCTTGACGCGATTGGCATTTCAAGGCTTAACGCTGAAGTCTGCGCACAAATTTTTTTCATACGTGACGGCAAAGTTACTGGGCGTGAAAGTTTTCTGCTTAACGGCGCGGCTGATGAATCGGATGAAAAAGTTATCGCCGAATTTATCAAGCAGTACTATAGCCGTACAAAAATTTCTGCTACGGAAATTTTATTGCCGATAACTTTATCTGACGACGACACGAAAATTTTAGCTGAATGGTTAGGCGTGAAAATTTTTGAACCTAAACGCGGCGTCAAACGTTCACTGGTCGAAATGGCGATTGAAAATGCTGAAAAATATTTAGCTGAACTTTCTGCGCGGCAGGAACTTAAAACGGCGCAAACTTCCCGCGCAGTTGAGGACTTGCAAAAATTTTTACATCTGCCGAAACTTCCGCGTAAAATGGAATGTTTCGATATTTCGCACTTTCAAGGCGCTGAAACTGTTGCGTCAATGGTCGTGTTTGAAAATGGCGAGCCGAGCAAAAAAAATTACCGTCGATTTAAAATTCGTTCGACGGAAGGCAAGCCAGATGATTTTATGTCAATGCGCGAAGTTACAAGCAGACGTTACGGCAAGTTGACGGCGGAAGAGCTGCCAGACTTGATTGTAATTGACGGCGGAATTGGGCAACTTAATTCAGCGCTAGAAATTATTCGCGGCTTTGGTCATGAAGTTCCAGTCGTAGGATTGGCGAAGGAATTTGAATTAATTTTCGTGGAAGGCGAATCAGAACCGATTGAATTGCCGCGTGACAGTCAAGCGTTGTACCTTATGCAAAGGATACGTGATGAGGCGCACCGTTTCGCGATAACTTATCATAGGAAGTTACGGCGGGCGCGGAATTTGAAATCTGAACTTGATAACGTCGTCGGCATTGGTACACGGCGGCGTGAGGAGCTTTTAAAAAAATTTGGCACGATTGACAAAATAAAATCGGCGACGCTTGACGAACTTTTAACCGTACAAGGTATGAATCGTACTGCCGCCGAATCGCTGATAAACTTTTTCAACGTAAAAAA